>JAGAJV010000222.1 GCA_017625915.1 Clostridia bacterium | reverse complement strand
CCCTCAATATTTCCGCCGTTTTTCCACATTTTTGCGTGCTTACCAAAAAATTATCTTTTTACACGAATTTTCAACGAATTTACATTTGACAGAACTTGTTTTTGACTACTTTTTCAGTGGTTTCGAACCGTCCCCTGTCTCTATGTTTTATTTCCAAAAAACATGCCCACAATTATAGCATTGAAAAGTATCATTTTCTTTTATTCTTTTTGGTACAGGAACCTGCTTGCCACAATCAGGACATTTTCTTGAATGTAAATACATACTAAAATAGAAAATTGAAAGGATCAGCATAACTGTACTAAATAGCATCAAATATCCTCCCGAACTATAATATGGAGAAAAAATTTGAAGAAGCTTTCCTATTACGAAGAGAATAATATATAAAACAACACTACTCACTAAAAATATTTTTTTGCTTTTTTTCACCAAAATGCCTCCTTATAAATGATTCAATCAATAAATTCTATAAAATACTATTGGCATTGATTGTAAATAGACAAAATATAACCAGATTTAGGCAAATACACTATTGTTACCGTATCATCTGTTTTTACATAATTTAAAATACAACCCGGTCCTTTTACAACAACTCCCTCTATCGTGATTTCAACACCACTTGACTCTCCATATCCGTATTCAAGATTAAACAGAGGAAGTTCAAATTTGCCTATGTTGTGGATATTTTGAATTTTGCCACGTATTTCAACCGCATCATCTTCTTTTTCTATTATCATTTCTAATCCACCGTTTGTTAATTCACCTATACTCATAATAACGGAATATATGCACAACAATGACACTAAACAAAGCAAAACAAATTTTTTGACTAAATCACTATTTTTATTTCGTTTAACAAAAGATAATATGACACTTAATAAAATACACAAATGAAATATTATCAGCACTAATGGAATGACTAAGCACCCTCTTTGGTACATTGAATAATTAAAACTCATAACTGTCACCAACCATAGATCCTAGGAGATCTTGAATAATAATCATATCCAACACCTCCACCGAAATTTTTATCAATTGGAAATGAAAACGTAATGACAGGGGACGTGGTGTGTCCTTTTTCATATTTTTTCTCCTTTAAATTTATTTTACTTGCTTTGCAAGATATTTTAGCAGCTCGATATCTTCTCCGTTTAATCTATAGCAATAAGAGCCATCGGTCCAAAGAAATATATAAGTATTATAACATAAAAGGAGTGACTTTTCAATCTTGCCATTATGAATTTTTGTCTTCCTACTTATATATTTGTTTTTTGAGATTTTTGTGACAGCTTTTCTGAAATTTTTTCAAAAAAATTTTAAATACTGATTTTTAACCGATTATTTATGCGACAGATTTGATTAATTTTTGCGTTATAGCGATGAAATTTCTCTATATTTTACTTTCTCGTTGACAGGTATTGACAGCATTTGATGTCGTATGTTGTCGATTTGTAAGATATTGGTAAATCAAATGTGAATTAAATAAGAAATTTTGTTGAATTTAAGCAAATGAAATGCATTGAAATATTTGGTGGTATATGTTATAATAATTGTGCATTTGGTAAATTATGTAAAATGCAATCGAAAATATTCTAAGGAGAATAAAATGGAAATCAACGCAAAAATCCTAATCGCAGACGAAAACCCACAGACCCGACACGCAACAAAGGAGGCTCTTGCAAGAAAGGGCTATCGAAGCATTGATGAAGCCTTTAACGGTGAGGAAGCACTAATAAAAATTAACAGAAATCATCCCGATATTGTTATAGCTGACATATGGCTATCTAAGCTTGACGGAATTGGTTTAATACGAAATTGCAAGGGCATTAGCTTTGAGCCTGATATGGCCCCTTCATTTATTATGGCTTCCTTGGTTTCATCTCAAAGTGTGTTTATAGACGCTACAAACGCAGGCGCTTCCCTGTGTCTTATGAAGCCATTTGACATATCCAGTCTTTGCGAGCATATTGATACTATTTATAGGAACAGGCTAGCAAGCTCCTCAAATCCTACACCCTCTAGCTTTGATATTGAAGCACAGGTTACTAAGGTAATACATCAAATTGGAGTACCTGCTCATATTAAGGGGTATCAATATTTACGCACTGCTATTTTAATGACTATATCAGATAATGAAATAATTAATTCTGTAACTAAAATATTATATCCGTCTGTGGCTAAGAAATATTCCACTACCACATCAAGAGTTGAACGAGCGATAAGACACGCAATTGAGGTGGCTTGGGATAGAGGTGACGTTGATGTGCTTAACTCTTATTTCGGCTATACTGTACAAAATAATCGAGGTAAGCCGACCAACTCCGAGTTTATTGCTATGATTGCAGATAATATGAGGCTAAAATATAAGCTTCATAAATAACAGTTGTTCATTTGATTAATTGTTCATATATAAAATCAAGGCATTTTGCCTTGATTTTTATTATATAATTGATTAATTATACTTTTTGTGTTAAAATATGTTTAGTTTAAATTTACAATAGCATTTTAATATAAATGTATAGGGGGGTGCTATTATGCTTCATATACTTGTTGTTGACGACGATAAAAATACAAGATTGCTTCTAAAGGCTGTGCTTGAGGGTGCTGGCTATACTGTTTCTTGTGCCTGTGACGGTGTTGATGCGCTGTCTGTAATGGACAAGGAGCATATTGATTTAGTGGTGCTTGATGTTATGATGCCAAATATGGACGGCTATGAATTTACAAAAATATTAAGAGATAATCAAAACAATTTACCTATACTTATGGTTTCGGCTAAGCAATTACCTCAGGATAAGCATAGAGGCTTTATTGTGGGCACTGATGATTATATAACTAAGCCTATTGACGAAGAGGAGATGCTATATAGAATTAAGGCGCTTTTAAGGCGTGCTAAAATTGCAAGCGAGCATAAGATTGTAATTGGTGATGTTACTATTGATTATGACTCATTAACTGTTACAAAGGGCGACGAGGTGCAGGAGCTTCCACAAAAGGAATTTTTGCTTCTTTACAAGCTTCTTTCATATCCCAGTAAAATTTTCACAAGAATTCAGCTTATGGATGAAATTTGGGGAGCTGACTGCGAAACCGGTTGGGAAACTGTAACTGTACATATAGGCAGACTTCGCAAGAGATTTGAAAATTGGGACGAATTTTCTATTGAGTCGGTGCGCGGTCTTGGCTACAAGGCGGTAAAGAAAAGATGAAGGAATTACATTTTAAAAGGAAAAGGCAAAAAAGACCGTCCTTAACAATTTCTCTTTCGTCTATTGTTTTTGTTACATTCTTAGTTACCTTTGCTGTTTCCGCAGCTGCTGTATTTATTATTGTAAATTTAGGAATTGTAAAAGGTAGCGGCGGACAAATTGATGCGTCTCAGGCTATACTTTATCTTGGCGCGTTTATAATTGGTGTCGGTGCGCTGTTTTCATTTATTATAAGTAAGCTGGTATTAAAGCCAATAAATAGGCTTATCAATAAAATTAACGACTTGGCTTCGGGTGATTTTGCATCCCGAATGATTCCAAACGAGCTTATTGGTAGAATTCCTTGCTTTAGAGATTTAACTGATACCTTTAACAAGCTTGCAAACGAGCTTCAAAACACGGAGTTATTAAGAAGTGACTTTATTAATAATTTCTCCCACGAGTTTAAAACTCCTATTGTTTCAATTACAGGCTTTGCCAAGCTACTTAAAAGAGGTAATTTGACAGACGAGGAAAGAGAGCAATATTTAACTGCCATTGAGGAGGAGTCTATGCGTCTTTCCTATATGGCGACTAATGTTTTGAATTTAACTAAAATAGAAAATACATCTGTTTTATATGATGTTTCCAGCTATAATGTTTCCGAGCAGATTCGCTCCTGTATTCTTCTGCTTGAAAGCAAGTGGTCAAAAAAGAACATTGATTTCGCCCTTGATTTTGACGAGCATATTATAAAGGCAAACGAGGAGCTTTTAAGGCAGGTATTTATTAATCTTATAGATAATGCTATAAAGTTTTCCTTAGATAACGGTAAAATTGATATTTCAGCAAGCATTAAGGAAAAATTCTTTATGTTTTCCATTACTAATTATGGGCTTGAAATACCACTTGATAAGCAAAAGAAAATCTTCAACAAATTTTATCAGGCTGACGAATCACATTCCTCTATAGGTAACGGTATCGGTCTTGCAATTGTGAAAAAAATAATTAATTTGCACAGTGGCGATATTTCGGTAAAAAGCGATAATAATAAGGTTACCTTTACATTTGAAATACCAATATAATAAAATCACCTATAAGTAAGCGCTTATAGGTGATTTTTTATTAAAATACTGTTTCGATTATCTTATTACAGGCATTGGGAGAATATTTCCAGTAATCAATATGTGAGGTTGTGTCGGTGTCGATATAATAATCCTCCTTGCTTATGCGTCTTGGCTCCGTATCATAGGTATCTATTATTACTAGCTTTATTTTCATTTTTTCGGGAATTATGCTTTTTATGTACACTGCACAGCTTTGGCCCACAGATGCGTCCTCTCTTAGCTCGGCAAGACCGGCAAGATTAGGGGATAGCTCAACAAATATACCATAGCTTTCAATGCTTCGTATAATGCCCGACACTGTTTGACCTGCTGTAAAGCCTTGAATGTTCTCCTCCCATGTGCCGAAAAGCTCCTTTGTTGATACACTAAGCCTGCCTGCCTCATAATCAATGCTTTTTACAACCACCTTTAATTCCTCTCGAAGCATAAAGCGCTCACTTGGATTGGCTATGCGAGATACGGAAATACTGTCTATGCTAAGTAATGACGCAACTCCACAGCCCACATCTACAAACGCTCCAAAAGGCTCAAAATGAGTTATTTTAGCAGGGATAATATCGCCGGGGATTAAATCCATCAGGTAGCTATTTACGCATTCTCTTTGTGCCTCCTTGCGTGATAAGATAGCTATCGGCCTTTCACTTTCATTTTTTATAATTTGCAGCACCTTAAAGCATACAGGCTTACCCACTCTTGTTATAATTGCAATATCCTTTATTTTATCGCAATACACACACTCCTCGCGCTTAATTATGCCATCTATGCCATATAAGTCGATATGTAAATCAAGAGTTTCGCTATCACACATAGCAACTATGCCCTCTAGGATTTTGCCCTCGATTTTTGCTTTTTCCAGTCCCTGTAAAGAGGATACATATTCTCTGTTTTCGTGCGTGCCTATTCTATATCCCTCCGGGAGATATTTATTTAACATTTTGCTTGCCTCCGTTATGGTTTTTAATTTTATTTTTAAATTTTCTCCGTTTATTAAGTAGCTTGATTACAAAATCAAATATTACTACTGTAAAGGATATTAAAATTACTGTAAATAAGTCAGAAAGCTTAAGGGGAGTGGCTCTAAATAGCTCTCCACCGAAATAAATAAAGGAAATTTGCATAAGTGAAATCAGTAGCATTATAAGAACAAAGGCCTTATTTTTACTAATTCCACTAAGTATATTTATTCTTGTTGTGCGAGAAATAAAGCATGTAAATATGCCCATAAAAATGAACATAGCAAAAAATGCGCTTAGTATATATTTGTTATCTCCTCTAAGTAAAAGCATTGGGAGAGTGTCGCTTTTTAAGAACCAAACGCAAAGGGCTAAAATAAACAAGCCTCTTAACAGCACCGTTTTTAGCATACTGCTTGAAAGTATTTTTTCGTCTCTTGGCTTTGGCTTTTCCTTCATATATTCCGCTCTTGCAGGCTCCTTTGCAAAGGCCAGAGCCCCTAAAGTATCCATAATTATATTTACCCAAAGCATTTGAGTAATTGTAACAGGGTTTTCCACCCCTATAAATGGCCCTAAAAGAGATATACCTACTGCGCCTAAATTCATAGTTAATTGAAAAACTATAAATTTACGAATGGATTGAAAGATTGTTCTGCCATATAATATTGATTTTACTATTGAGGCAAAATTGTTATTAGAAATTACAATATCACTTGCTTCCTTGGCAACATCTGTTCCGCTTCCCATAGCGAAGCCTACATCAGCAAGCTTAAGTGACGGTGCGTCATTAATTCCATCGCCTGTCATTCCCACTATGTAGCCGTCTTGTTGAGAAATTTTCACTAGCCTGCTTTTATCCGACGGTAATGCTCTTGCTATTACAGCCACCTGTGGCAGTATTTTTGATATTTCCTCGTCACTCATATTTGATAATTGAGTGCCAGTAAGGACAATACTACGATTAGTTTTATTGGAAATAATGCCACATTCCTTAGCAATTGCTCGGGCTGTATCAGGATTATCCCCTGTTATCATTATTACACCTACACCTGCCTCAGTTACCTGTGCAATTGCGCTTGGCACTTCCTTTCTTATTCTATCTCTTATGGCTAAAAGGCCTATAAATGTGATTTTATCAAGTGATGTGTCGTTTATTTCTGTTTTTACACCTACAGCGACAACCCTATACGAATTATCAGCAAGATTTTTTAGCTTTGATAGCAATTTTCCCTTATATGTGTCTGTAATTTTGATTTTTTCGCCCTTTGATGTTAAAAGCTCGCTTGAATTATTTATAATTTTTTCCGGTGCGCCCTTAAATAATGTATGGACCTGTCCCTCACATTCAATAACAGCGGAGCTATATTTTTTATCACTATCAAAGTGAATTTTTTCTAACACTGTTGCGTTTGGCTTGGCTTTTATAAAATATTCCAGAACTGCCCTGTCTGTAGCATCTGAGCCTATTGCTTTTTTACCATCATATGAGGCATCATTACAGTAATTTGCACACAGGGTAAGATATTTTTCTAGCTTTGGTGATTTTTTAAGCGAGGATAAGCCTACAATTTTTTCGTCAATTGTATGTATTTCCTTAACTCTTAGCTTTCCCTCTGTAAGTGTTCCTGTCTTATCTGTAAACAGCAGGTTTATATTGCCTGATGTTTCAATTCCCACCATTTTTCTTACTAGCACATTGTCCCTTATCATTTTTTTCATATTGGACGAAAGGACTACTGTTATCATCATAGGAAGTCCCTCTGGAACTGCTACCACCACTATTGATATGCCTAGTGTAAGCGCGTTTAATAGCTCTGATAACAGGAATTTTACATTTGTTAGCTTTTGTAAAACCTCGCTCCACACCATTCTGCTATCAATTAAAAACACATTAAAAAGATATGCAAGCGCTACTAAAGCTGCAAATATGTATCCTAGCTTACTTATGCTTTTAGCAAGCTGAGATAGTCTATATTTTAATGGGCTAGGGCGAGTATCACTGCTTAAGTCCTTGGCTACTCTGCCGTAATAGGTGCTCTCTCCTACTGCGCAGGCTATCATTTTACCTTGCCCTTGGCTTATTACACTTCCCTTTAAAAGCTTGCTTTTTGCTCTCTTTTTTACCTCTATGCTTTCTCCTGTCAGCGCTGATTCGTCAACTGAAATTTCGCCCTCAATTAGCTCTCCGTCGGCATATATCAGCTCTCCTGCATTTATGATTAACAGGTCGCCAACTACTATTTCCTCTGTGGGTATTTCTCTTTCCTTACCGTCTCGAATGGCGATACATTTTGCATTTTTATTATTTTCCTTAAGCCTTTCAAATGCGTTTTCACTGCTGTATTCGGATATGGTTGAAACTAAGGTTGCTATAATTATTGATGATGCAATCCCTCCACTTTCAAACCAATTTATATTAGGAAACATAAATATTATGTTTATAAATAAAGCAATAATTAAAACCCTTATTATAGGGTCGTTCAAATTAGAAATAAAGCTTTTTATAAAGCTTTTTCTTTTGTATTCATTTAGCTTATTTGCACCGTATTTTTTTCTTGCGTCCTCTACCTGTACGGCGCTTAGTCCTTGGCTTTGCAACGTATCACTTCCCTTCTACATATATATTTATTCACCTCTTTTTCTTTTATTACAATAAAAAAGCATCGCTTTTGGGTTAAGCGATGCTTTTATGATGTTTAGTTTGTTTTATTTTGTATTTGTTCAAAGGTTATTGTGCTTGCTTCCTTTTCGCAATAGT
>JAGAJV010000221.1 GCA_017625915.1 Clostridia bacterium | reverse complement strand
TTTTGTTAAGATACTGTGTGATTATTTTATCAGCCTTTTGTTTTTCCATATTTTTCTCCGGTACCGTTTGACTATATAGTGTACAAAGTTTTAAAAAGGTTGGCGTTTTTTAAAATTTTCCAAATTTATTTTACTACATATCTAGATTTTATTCAAGCCTGTTACAGAAAACGAGTGCCGAAGCACTCGCTTTTTAGGAGGTTATAATTCAAAGATTTTCTTTGAATATTATTTTTCATAAACAAATGTGCATAGCCTTTTGATTTCTTCCACTGATGGTGTTTGCAAATATCCCTTTTTCCACAAATTCCACAAAAAAGAATATTGATTGGTAAAGCTATTGCAAATTATTTGGTCCGTTTCATTTTTATCAAGGAAGCTTGGAATTAACTTTCGCACATTGTCTATATGCTCACAGCACATATTTACTATTTCATCAAGGTTAAGCTCCTTCTTTATTCTTTCAAAGAATTGTGCTTTGTCATAGTATTTATAAAGAATAGGATTTTCTTGACGCTTCAAATATGGAATTAAAATTATCGGCTTATCGTTTTCAATTTTTACATATCCCTTTTTAACAAGATTAGCAATTGCGTGCTTATCGTATTCATTTGGTATTTCATTCTTTTCAATAATGTCAACTACTCTTGACAGCTGATTAAGTTCAATATCATCAAAATCTCTCCAGCCTTGTCCGAAAAAACCAATATCATACTGCAAAGAGTTTAGTTTATCGCTTGTTCTTGTTTTTACTCCACAGCCTTCACATTTTAAGAAAAACTCTTTAAAGTCCTCGTCATCAATGTTGACTGCTTCTCCTGTTACCATTGTTGCAGAAACAAAGTGCTCACTTCCGTCCTTGCGTTTTGGGTATATATAAGTCAAGCCACACCTTTTAGAAACAAGCTCGTTAATATAATGTACTGCGTTATTTATTGTGAGCATAAGTAACGACCACATAAAGAAATTGTCATTGTATTCACCAAGCAATACATTGCTTTTCTTTAGTTCATCCATTGCGTTAACTGTAAAATTATATAATGGAACAGATACTTTATCAGCAAGCTTATACATAAACCTTTTACTTTCACGGAAAAACTTATCTTCCATTATAAAAAATGTGGTCTGATACTTATTTTTACCAACTATCTTTAGGTAATCCATATTCAAAAGCTTGTCTATCTTATCCTCAAGATAAACCGCTGCAACCCCAAGAGTCCTTGCTATTTCCTCTGTGGTACATGGCTTTAAATAGCAAACATAGCAAATGTTTTGCATTAAAACATCGCTTCTTAACCCAAACATATCGTAATCGGTAGTCCAACCGTTATGACCTATACCTATTTTAACAGGCTTATAGATTCCTTGTTCTGTCATTTCAATTCGCTCCTTTAATGTTTTCTTGCTTTCTCCTAAATACCATCGTACGCTGGAATCGGGGATATTTAATATTTCGGATATTTCTTTACTTGTTTTATTTTCATAGTAGAACATTATTGTTACCTCTCGCTTCATTTTGGAGAGATACATTATTTCTTGCCTGAGCTTCTCGTGTAGCTCCTTTTTGATATATTCTTCCTCTATATCAGTTTCATCTGCTACAAATTCAAGCATAGACGCGTTTTCAAGATTTTTTCTTTTTTGAATGTCTTTTCTATAAAAGTTCATCCAAGTATAAGAGCAAATTCTATATATGTAAGCATCCATATTTTCTATTTGCGAGAGCTTTGTGCCTTTATCAAACAATGCTACAAGAATTTCTTGCGATAAATCCTGAGCATCGTTATAATCTCTCGTTTTAGAAAATGCAAAGCCATATATTTTCTTTGCGTACTTTTCTATAATGTCCTTTGAAATATCCATTTTATCCGCCTTTTAAGAGTTTTTTCGGGATGGTTCCTTGCCCGTCACTATAATAGTGTCGCAAAAAACACAAATGTTGGAACAATTTTGAAATTTTTTCTAAATACTTTTAAAGAATTAATAGCGAGCACATTTCTGCACTCGCTTGTATATTTATTTTGCTTGGATTTTGGCGGCGGTTAGAGTGTTTTCAAGAAGCATTGTGATTGTCATTGGTCCTACGCCTCCCGGAACTGGGGTGATATAGGATGCAACCTTTTCAGCGCTCTCGAAGTCAACGTCACCTGTCAGCTTGCCTTCAGCTGTTCTGTTGATGCCTACGTCCATTACAATAGCGCCTTCCTTAATCATATCACCTGTAATAAAGTTAGAAATACCTACTGCTACAACTAAGATATCAGCACGCTTTGTAACCTCTTTTAAATCTCTTGTTTTTGAGTGGCAGATTGTTACCGTGCCATTTTTCTGTAAAAGAAGCATTGCTTGTGGTTTTCCTACTATGTTACTTCTTCCAACTACTACGCACTCTTTGCCACAAATATCTGTACCTGTAGATTCAATTAGTTTCATAACACCGGCAGGTGTGCAAGGTACAAAATTGTTGTTACCAATCATAATTTTACCTGTATTGATTGGATGGAACGCATCTACATCCTTATCTGGATTTATTCTTAAAATAACCTGCTCCTCATTCAGGTGCTTTGGTAACGGTAGCTGGCAAAGTATGCCATGAATTTTTTTATCGTTATTTAGTTTATCTACAAGGCTTAAAAGCTCATCCATTGTTGTTTCGGCGGGGAGTCTGTAAACCTCTGACAAAAAGCCAACCTCAAGACAAGCCTTATGCTTATTATTAACATAAACCTGAGATGCAGGGTCCTCGCCGACAATGATAACTGCAAGCCCAGGTGCGTAGCCTTTTTCATTTATAAATTCTTGTGTTTTTTCTTTTATTTCTCGACGAATTGAAGCCGATACTTCTTTTCCGTTAATTATTACTGCCATTTTAATTTTCCTCGCTTATTGGATTTACTATTGACATTGCATAGCATTCCTCTTGGTAAAGCTGATGTAAAAGCTTTTCGACATAATCAAGTGTTATCGAACTAATTATATCGGCGGCGTCGAGTAGGTCTGCTCCGTCAAATAAATTATAAATAAAATTGTCACCTATATTCTCTACTGAGTCAAAGCTTTTAATATGCGAAGCGTAAACTGTACGCTTTGAAAGCTCAAATTCCTCATTATTTAAGCCTTGTTTTTTTCTTTCTTCAATGTATTCTACAAAACGGCTATATACCTCTTCCGGATTTTCTGATTCTGAGGAAATTACATTAAAGGAGCAATATTTTGTATGCTCTGCACCGCTAGATAAATCCTGTGCTATAAGATTCTCATTATATAAATCGTTATAGAATTTTGAGGATTGAGAGAAAAGCATTTCGTTTAAAATTTCCATTGCATATGCTTTTTTTGTTCTTTCCTTTGGATCTCTTGAAATTTTAATATCTTTAATACCAATTGCAAACATGGGCTTTGCTACATCAAGCTCGCAAATACTTCTTTTTCGATATACTGATTTTGGCTCGTCTTCGTCCTCATAGTCACGGATAACTGTGATTTTTTCGGCTTCCTTAAGAATTTTGTCACAAGCCTTCTCGACCTCGTTTACATCTATGTCACCGCAGACGCATAGAGCCATATTATTTAGGTTATAGAAGGTATTGTAGCATTTATAAAGAATATCTGCATTTATCTCCGAAATTGACTCTATTGTGCCTGCAACATCAATTCTGATTTTGTTCTTTTCATAAAGCGCTTTCATTAAGCCTTTATTTAGTCTTGCGCCAGGGTGGTCATCATACATTCTTATTTCCTGACCGATAATGCCTTGCTCCTTTTGTACAGTTTTTTCTGTAAAATATGGGTGAGTTGCAAAATCTAAAAGAATTTCTAATGATTCATAAAAGTTTTCTGCACAAGAAAAAATGTATGCAGTCATTGTATTTGATGTAAAAGCATTTGCGCTTGCTCCTGTTTTGGCAAATAACTCAAACGCGTCAATTCCTCCCTCACATTCAAATAGCTTATGCTCTAAGAAGTGGGCTATACCGTCAGGCACAATTGTAAAGTCCTTATCTGTGTCAAGCTTGAATTTATTATCTATTGCACCGTAACGAGTTGCAAAGATTGCGTATGAGGTTGTCATTTTCTTTGGAATTACATAGACCTCAAGACCGGATTTATGCTTAAAGGTATAATATTTTTCGTTAAGCATTTTGTTTTCTTTGGTTATTATATTAGCCATTGTTAACCTCCGATTTTTCTATTCCTTTTAAGAAATATACTGTGTCAAGAGTCATTTTTGCAGCAACGTTCTTTATATCGTTAATTGTTGCTGTGTCTATTTTATCACATTCATCCGTTGGTGTTGCGTTACTTCCGCAAAGTCCCCTGAAAAACGCCCAGGTTTCCATACTTTCCGCGCTATCATACACCTGTAAATAGCCATTTCTTATGGATTTTCTTGCACTTTCAAATTCTTCTAGGGTTATATCACCATTTTTTATTGCATTTAACTGTTCAATAATTGCATTTTCGGCAATTTCCTTATTACTAAATTCGATACCTGATGCAACTATCATTATACCGTTTCTTTGATTTACTATTGAACGGCAATAGTAACAAAGGCTCATTTTTTCTCTTACATTCATAAATAGCTTTGAGGTTGGTGAGCCTCCAAACACTTCATTGAATAACTGTAAAAGATAGTATTTATTGTCTTCTACCTTGTAACCTGTCCTAAAGCCTAAGCAAAGCTTGCCTTGCTTTACATTCTCAATATCAACTATCTGCTTTACATTAGTTGCTTTTTCGATTGTTTTAACTTTATTAATGGTGATAGGCTTTCTTCCAATAGAATTAAATTGTGAAGCGAGCATATTTGATAGCTTTTCAAAATCACACTTGCCTACAAAATATATTTCGATAGGATATGTGGACAAAATCTCTTTGTATGCATTATAAAGACTTTGAGGGGTGATTTTTTGAACATTTTCCACTTTGCCAAGCTTTGATATGCCAAATACTTCGTTTTGGCACATTTCTTCCTTTAACCGTTCCATTGAATATTTTGTTTTATTATTTCTTTCAGACTCGATTATGTCAATTAGATTGATTTTTTCGCCCCTTGTGTATTTTTCGGAAAATACGCCATTTTCTAAAAGTGGCTTAAAAAGCATATTGCAGATTAGATCAACTGTTTCCATAGTTACATCTGTCCCCTGGGAATATCTATTATCAAGCATATTTGCTTTCAAACCAAAAATTTGATATTCGCCAAAAGCATCATTTCTTGCAACAATTTCACCAGAATATAGGTATTGCAATTTTTTGTTTATATCAGCTTGGGTCGGATATTTTTCACAACCGCGCATTAATACTAATGGTAATAACGAATTATATGCTGTTTTATCACTAACAAGTGGAGATATAAAATTGAAAGAAAAATAATTTGTCTTAAACTTATCTGTTTCAATATACTTAAAAACAACATCATTTGCTAATTCAACGGATTTTTTAATCATAATTTCACCTTTCAACATAGAAATATACTTTATTTTACACTATAATATAAAGATTTTCAATAATTTTCAATAATTATATTAAATTTACTTTACTTTTTTTGGTATTTGTGATACAATTATCTTATTAACTTGAAAGAGGATTCATTATGAATAATATCGTTAAAATCGCAAAGCTCTTTTTACCTAATGAGGAAATTTTAGATGTTAGTCCTTTAGGGAACGGTCACATTAATACCACATATTTAGTAACTACTAATATGGGGAAATACACACTTCAACAAATTAATACAAACATTTTTACTGATGTTGAGGGTCTTATGTCTAATGTTGAAAAGGTTACTCATTTCATTAGAAAAAAAGCTCGTGAATGTGGCAAAGACCCTGAAAAATGTACTTTAAAATTTTTATCTACTAAATCCGGGAAAAAATACGCTATTTATAAAGATAGTGCTTATAGAATGTACAGATACATTGACGGTGTTTATACTATTGAAAAAATGGAAAATCCTGAAAGCTTTTACCATTCCGGTATAGCCTTTGGTGAATTTGCCGAAATGCTAAAGGATTTTGATGCATCGCAATTAGTCGAGACCATAAAGAATTTCCATAACACTGTGTCAAGATTTAGAGATTTTGAAAAAGCTGTTGAAAACGATGCTGCCGGTCGCGCTGCAGATGTTTTTGAGGAAATCAAATTTGTAAAAGATAGAGAAAGCTTTACTTCTCTATTTGTTGAGCAGCTTGAAAATGGCTCCCTTCCTTTAAGAGTTACACACAATGATACAAAGCTAAACAATGTTTTAATGGATGAAAAAACAGGATTACCTGTAGCAGTAATTGACCTTGATACTGTAATGCCTGGCTCATATCTTTATGATTTCGGTGATGCTATCCGTTTTGGTGCGACAAAGGCTGCCGAGGACGAAAAAGACTTAAGCATTGTTAATTTTGAAATTGATTTGTTTGAAAAATTTGCAAAGGGTTATCTCGAAATGTGCGGTTCTTCTCTAACAGATACAGAAATAGAAATGCTTCCATATGCTTCTATAATGCTAACTTTAGAATGTGGTATGAGATTCTTAGGTGACTATTTAAACGGTGACATTTACTTTAAAATTCACCGTGAGGGACACAATCTTGATCGTGCCAGAACTCAATTTAAGCTTGTTTCCGACATGGAAAAAAATGTTGATAATATGAGAGCAGTTATAAATAAAATACTTAACAAATAATCTATATAAGATTCGAACCACTCCTAATTAGGAGTGGTTTTTTATGTATGCTTTATAAAAATAAAAAAGCAACGCATTTGCGTTGCTTTGTAAAATGCTCATTGAAAAACCGAATAAGGTGTAGGATTAACGGAACAGGTTGAGTATCAACATTTGAAATAATTGATTGAACCATAAAAGTAGTTCAAGCGTTCGGTCTATTAGTATCGGTCAGCTGAATACATTACTGTACTTACACCTCCGACCTATCAAACTTGTAGTCTACAAGTGACCTTATCAACTTAATGTTGGAGATATCTAATCTTGAGGTGTGTTTCACGCTTAGATGCTTTCAGCGTTTATCACATTCG
>JAGAJV010000220.1 GCA_017625915.1 Clostridia bacterium | reverse complement strand
AGCAAGCTGTAAGGATATAAACCAAGCAGGGCTCGGAAAAAGCGGAGAGTTGATTATAGCAAGCGAGGAAAATAGAATAGAGCTTATTTCTTGCATAAATAATTATAGCTACGATATTCCAATGGTGCTTGCAACAGAATATGATAATTCACACGCATATGAAATTAACGAGAATGAGCTGGCAAGACGCTTATCCGGCTTTGCGTATGTTGTAGTAGCGGACAAGGCTTTTATAGACTCTATCAAAAAGGAAATAAATGCAAAGCTATATAATGGCACGGTTGTAGTATATCACAAGGGCGAATACAAGCTTTTAAGAAAGGAAAATAAATTATTTGGCGCAAGCCTTGATGAATTTGTGTTTCAGCACATAAGAGAGCATTCACAAAGCATTATATTGCCTCAAAAAACAAATGAGGCGGTTAGTGACAGTAAGGAAATAGAAGAGCTGAAAAAGCAATTAATAAAAGAAAAGGAGAAAAATGCAAGGCTAAGCATGGAGCTTAACGAGGCTAAAAATGAAAACAAGGCGTTGGCGGAAGCATTAGAGAATGCAAAAAATAATGAATTTGCCATCATTAAGCCAAAGGAATTATACGAGGGCGAAATTATAGACCTGATTCACTCTGTATGTGCTGAGGCGAAAAAATCGTTAAATCCAATTCAAAAGCGAAAAATAGATTTGATTGACGAGATGCTTGCATTAAATCCAAGAGCGGAAAACGGAAAAATGTTTTTTAATAAATTTAAGGGAATATTTTATAACGGAGTAGACCTTAAGGGCTCGGATTTTGCTAAGCTTGAAAAGCAAGGCTTTAAATGCGAGAGGGAACGGGGGCACTACATATTTATTTACGATAAATATAGATTTGTAACCGCTAAAAGCACAAGCGATGATAAAAGCGGTAAAAATTTATATTCAGATTTTAGGTCTATACTGTGTGTTTACTAAGAAAGAGGCATTATGATTATAGAAATAGGAAATAAGAAGAGAGCAAAAAAGCTGCTTGCCGGCGACGGATATGAGCCAAGAGTTCTTGCAAGCGTAGGAATAAGCGGAGCTAACGATAGCCCTAAAACCGAGGTTGAAAAGGCGAAAATAGCGCAAAGATATGGAGCCGATATAGTTATAGATCATACCTTAACACCGTTAAACTATGATGTTCAAAGGGAAATTTTAAGCGAGGTTGAAATTCCTGTTTCATCAATTGCCGTGTATGATGTTGCGCAAATGGTTCTTTATTCCGACACTAAAAAGCATTTTACTGCCAAGGATGTGCTTAATGAATTTGAAAGAAAAGCAAGGCTTGGCATTGATATGATAACCGTACACGCAAGTGTTACAAGAGAGGACATAAGCCACTTTAATACCACAGATAGAATTATTCCTTGCACAAGCAGAGGCGGCACTATGGTGCTTTAAAATATGTTAAAAACAGGCGAGGATAATTATTATTTTACATATTTTGATGAAATTTTACAAATTGCCAAGGAATACGGTGTTACAATTAGCTTAGGCTCTGTATTCAGACCCGCCAGCATAAATGATGCTATAAATTTCAACAGTAAATATTGGGATGAGGTAAATAAAAACGCCTCTCTCGCTAAAAGAGCAAGAGAAATGGGTGTTAATTGTATGGTAGAGGGGATAGGGCATTGTCCGATTAATTTAATACCGGAAATAGTAAAAAAATCAAAGCAGATATGTGATAATATACCATACCGTGTTTTAAGCGTTTCAACAGATAGCGCTCTCGGCTTTGACCATGTGGCATCTGCAATAGCCTCGTCTGTTGCTGCAATGGCAGGAGCAGATTTTATAACTGCGGTATCTCGCTCAGAGCATTTAGGTCTGCCATCTGTTGAGGATTTAAAGGAAGCAGTTATAAGCGCCAAAATAGCAGCTCACGCAGGATATATAGCAAGAACAGGAGATATTAGCTTGGATTTGAAAATGGCAAGCGCAAGAAGCGAGCTAGGCTGTCGAGGCTCTATATCAGCAGGCATAGTTCCTAAAATGACAGAGGAAGCATTACTTTCACATAAGCTGTCAGAGGGTAAAAAATGTACGATGTGTGGAGAATTTTGCGCTCTTAGCTCGGGGGATAGAATAAAAAATGAAAATTCAAATTAAAACCAAGGAAGAAAGCAGAAACGCCATAAACAGGCTTGGCTTAAATACTGTGCCTGAAATTTTTATAGAAAAGCACGAAACCGATAAGATGCGTCAGTTTATGGATACATATAAGGAAGAGCTATATGTATTAAGAGATGCAGATAGGTCAAGCAGTCATTATGAGTATATCAGTAGCTATGAGGAGTGCGTAGAGAAGGCTAAGCACTTTAAGGGAAGAGTGATTTTAGCAGTATCCATAAATACATATAAGGAAAAGCTTTTGCTAGGCGCTATTGAGATAAAGGGCGATGTAGTAAGGCTATGCGCTACAGAAAATAAAGCGCTCGACCACAGAACAATGTACGGTGGGGCGGAATATAATTTTGAAACAGATATTTTTGACAAAAATCTATCTAAAATACCAGAGCTTGATTTTTTGTATGGCTACATTGTTGAGCATCAGCTATTTGATATTACCGTTGAGTTTACAATATACGATAAATGTGTTGGCACTAAAAACGAAAGAATTATAATAAATGAAATAAGAAATTATTAAAAAAATCGCACCCGATAGCGTGATGCTCTTAACGGAGCATTCACGCTAAACGATGTTTGCCCTCACGGGCAAATGATGTTGCCTGCGGCAGTGATGTTCACTGCGTGAATGATGTT
>JAGAJV010000219.1 GCA_017625915.1 Clostridia bacterium | reverse complement strand
TCAAGGTCAGCCTTGGATAATTGGCGGTGTGTTGTTGATGCTGGGTGTAATACACAGCTTCTTGCATCTGCTACGTGGGTAACAATTGCAATCATTTTTAGCGCTTCCATAAACTGTGAAGCCTTTTCACAGCCACCCTTTACACCAAAGGACATCATTCCGCCCTGTCCCTTAGGCATATATTTCATAGCCAGGTCGTGATATTTGTTATTTTCAAGGGAAGCATGCTTTACCCATTCAACCTTTGGGTGATTTTCAAGGAATTTAGCAACCTTTTCGGCATTTTGGCAATGGCGCTCCATTCTAAGAGCTAAGGTTTCCATACCGAGATTTGTTAAAAATGCGTTTTGAGGGCTCATAATAGCGCCTAGGTCACGCATCATTTGAACTCTGCATTTTACGCCAAATGCAGTATTGCCAAGCGAGGAATAAACAAGTCCGTGATAGCTTTCGTCAGGCTTTAAAAATTCCTCGTAGCGATTAGTTTTTGTAAAGTCAAAGTTACCGCCGTCAATAATACAGCCACCAAGAGCAACTGCGTGACCGTCAAGGTACTTTGATGATGAATATAATACAACATTTGCGCCAAAATCAAGCGGTCTAAATAATACAGGAGTTACAAGAGTATTATCAACCATAAATAAAACTTGATTTCGCTTTGCAATATCGGCAATTTTATCAAAGTCAA
The DNA here is from genome assembly GCA_017625915.1 of Clostridia bacterium. Taxonomy (GTDB): domain Bacteria; phylum Bacillota; class Clostridia; order Oscillospirales; family CAG-272; genus RGIG2000. Next base: position 2,533 of record JAGAJV010000219.1, on the reverse strand, counting down.
GAACAACAATAGTAGGATTTGCAACAGTTTCGGCAAAAATTACCTTTGTTTTGTCGTCCACCAGCTTTTCAATGCTTTCTTTTGTGTCGTCCGGGTCAAAAAAGCGACATTCAATGCCGTACTTTGGTAATGTTACAGAAAATAGGTTATATGTTCCACCGTAAACTGCATTTGAGGATACGATATTATCTCCTGCATTACATACATTTAAAATAGCAAGCAGAGTTGCGCTCATACCGGAAGCGGTTGCGACACCGCAAGTACCGCCGTCAAGCTGAGCAAGCTTCTTTTCAAATGCATCTACAGTTGGGTTAGCTAAGCGGGTATAAAAATATCCGTCAGCCTTAAGGTCGAAAAGGTCAGCCATTTCTCCTGCCTTTTCGTAGAAAAATGTTGTGCTTTGTGCTATTGGCACTACACGAGGCTCGCCACTCTTTGGCTTGTAGCCTCCTTGGACGCAGATTGTATCTAAATTCATATTAGTTCCTTTCTATAATGCACGAAGTGCAATTCATGGTGTAGCCAATTCATGACCGTAGGTCAATTCATGCAACTTGTTGCAATTCATGCGTTAGCAATTTATTCTTTGTTTTATGTGAATTATTGCTTCGCAACATAAATTTTCGCTTCGCTCAGTGAATTGATTTCATCATGAATTGAACGCGAGCGTTCATGAATTGTTGCGTTGCAACATTAAAACTGCTTGCAGTTTTAATTGCGTAGCGAGTGTATAGGCGCAGGAATTCTGCCGCCGCGGTCAATAAATTCCTTACAGGAATAGTTATTTAATTTCATAATTGGGGCATAGCCTAGAAGTCCGCCAAATTCAACGGTTTCGCCAACGCCCTTGCCCTCAACAGGAATTACACGGACAGCCGTTGTTTTGTTATTGATAACGCCGATAGCAATTTCGTCGGCAATAATACCACTGATTGTTTCGGCAGTTGTGCTACCCGGAATTGCAATCATATCAAGACCTACAGAGCAAACTGCAGTCATAGCCTCCAGCTTTTCAATAGTCAGTGAGCCACACTCTGCTGCGCTAATCATACCCGCATCCTCGGATACAGGAATAAATGCGCCGCTTAAGCCACCTACATGGCTTGATGCCATAACTCCACCCTTTTTAACTGCATCATTAAGCATTGCAAGAGCGGCGGTTGTTCCGTGTGTACCACATTTTTCAAGACCCATATTTTCAAGAATATGAGCAACAGAGTCGCCGACTGCCGGGGTAGGTGCAAGTGAAAGGTCAATTATACCGTATGGTGTATTTAGCTTCTTTGAAGCCTCATAAGCAATTAGCTGACCGACTCTTGTGATTTTAAATGCAGTTTTCTTAATTGTATCAGCAAGACGGGAGAAGTCGCAAAAGCCCTCTCTTTTTATTGCTGATGCCACAACACCGGGACCGGAAACACCAACATTGATTACTGTGTCAGGCTCGCCCATACCGTGAATTGCGCCTGCCATAAACGGGTTGTCCTCCGGAATATTTGAAAATACAACAAGCTTTGCACAGCCTATTGAATCTCTGTCCCTTGTAAGATAAGCAGCTTCCTTGATTACCTGTCCCATTCTCTTAACCGCGTCCATATTGATACCAGCCTTTGTGGTAGCAACATTTACGCTGGAGCATACCTTATTTGTGGTTGCAAGTGCCTCTGGGATAGCATCAATTAAATTAGCTGCGCCCTTTGTCATACCCTTTTGTACAAGTGCGCCAAAGCCACCTATAAAGTTAATGCCAAGCTCATTTGCTGCTTTTTCAAGCACGTGAGCAAGTCCTATGTATCCGTCCTTGTCAAGATTTGCGCCAACTAAGGAAATTGGGGTAACTGAAACACGCTTATTAATAATTGGAATACCGTAGGTTGCCTCTAGCTCCTCGGCAGTAGCTACAAGCTTTTCGGCACTCTTGGTAATTTTATCGTAAATTTTTGTTTCAAGACGGCGTCTGTCGTCAGAAATGCAATCAAATAGTGATATTCCCATAGTTATGGTACGAATATCAAGATTTTCTTGCTTAATCATATTTATTGTTTCTAAAATATCATTGAGATTTAACATAGCATTTACTCCATAAAAGCGAAATTATTGCTTCGCAATAGCGAAATTACTTTGTAGCGAAATTTTGCTTCGCAAAGCTAAATTAAATTTGCAATATAGCTCCCGCAGGGAATTTAGCTCGGCTTGCCGAATTTAGCTCAGCCCCTCGAATTTAGCTTGCCGAATGCAAATTTAGCTAACTCTATGCATCGCTAAATACGATGCATAGAGTTAAATATATCCTCATGCATTACTCTTATATCAAGTCCCTTTTCCTTGCCAACTATATCAAGCGCGCTTTGGAAATCCTTAAGGGTAGCCTTCATATTCTCTATTTCAACAAGCATAATCATTGCAAAATAGTCACGAAGCACGCTTTGTGTAATATCAACGATATTTACGCCGTGCTTAGCACATTCTTGGCTGATTGATGCTATAATTCCAACATTGTCCTTACCGATTACGGTTACTACTGCTTTCATTT
>JAGAJV010000028.1 GCA_017625915.1 Clostridia bacterium | reverse complement strand
CTTTTTTAAAAATCTCTTGCAAAATAAGAAATATAATGTTAAACTATATAAAGTAAATTTTGGAAGGGAGAGCGTACTATGTTTGGATACATTAAGCCTGATATACCCGAATTGAAGGTGAAGGAAAACGAGCTTTATAAGGCTACATACTGTGGGCTATGTCGCACAATGGGAAAATGCACAGGCTGTATGTCAAGGCTGACTTTAAGCTATGATTTTGCTTTTTTAGCACTTATCCGTATGGTTACAGATAATATAAGGGGCGAAATAAAAATGCGCAGATGTATGGTGCATCCCTTTAAAAAACGACCAATGGTTGAGATAAATGAGTCCTTAGAATTTTGCGCAAAAGCAAGCGTGATTTTAACAAAAATGAAGCTAAAGGATAATATAAACGATAGTCACGGGCTTGCTAAGCTAAAAGCAAAAATAGCGGGACTTGTGTCGGTATTTTTCAAAAAAACCGATAAGGAGCTAAAGCCACTTGAGGAAAAAGTGGGGGAATGTATCGATAATTTAACAAAGCTGGAAAAGGAAAGCAGTGACTCTATAGACCAAACCGCACACACCTTTGGTGAGCTTCTTGGCTCTGTTGCCTCCTTTGGCTATGATAGCTCATTAAATCGCATATTATATGAGGCAGGCTATCATTTAGGTAAATGGATTTATGTAATTGACGCTATTGACGATATGAAGGACGATTTAAAGAAAAGGTCCTACAATGTGCTTATAAATTCATACGGCAATGAGCTTACAGCTGAGGATAAAGAAGCATTATATTGCGCTATGATGCTGGAGCTGGATGCAATGAGCAAAAGCATGGAGCTTATTGATTTTTCAGCTCATCGAGATATAGAGAGCATAATTAAGAACATAATATATAGCGGAATGGTGAAGGAAACAAGAAACGTATTAATGCTTGATAAGTGCGATAAATGTGAAAAGTAAAATTCAGCATTTCATCACCTAAAGTTTACACCTTATTAATACAAGGTACTTTACTTTTTTATAAAATTATGATAAAATGATTTATATTATATTCCAATGGAGGAAGATAAATGAAAAATCCTTACGAGATTTTAGGCATATCTCCAAATGCAACAAATGAGGAGGTAAGAGCAGCCTACAGAAATCTGGCTAAAAAGTATCATCCCGACAATTATGTGGACAGTCCTGTGGCAGATTTAGCTGAGGAAAAAATGAAGGATATTAACTGGGCATATGATGAAATTTTAAAAATCAGAGCTAATCAGCAAAGCGGAAATAGCCAAAATACAAACACATCAAGCGGTTTTTCCACAAGCTCAACACCGTTTTACGCAAAAATCAGAGCTATGATTAACGGTGGTGATTTTAATGGTGCTGAAGCTATGCTCAACGATGTTAAAAAGGACGAAAGAAATGCAGAATGGTATTTTCTAAAGGGCTGTGTTTTAACCCGTCGCGGTTATTACTTTGATGCAATTAAATTTATTGATAAGGCTTGCTCAATGGACATGGGCAACAGTGAATATCAAATGATGCGCGATAACCTAAGAAGCCAGTCACAATACTACGGAAATCAACCACATGGTAACGCAGGCGGCTGCAATATGTGTGATGTTTGCTCGACGCTTATTTGCTTAGATTGCCTATGCGGTAACGGCTGTTAATATGAAAAAAACAAAGCATTTAACCTTTTGCGCTTTAATGTCAGCGCTAGGTGCAATTGCACTGCTTTTAGGCGGTATAACAAGAGTCCTTGATTTAACCGCGGTTGTTATTGGGGCGATGATAATTTTTGTGGTTTTCACAGAATTAAAGTATAGCGCCCTAGCGGTGTATGCAGTAACAGCGCTTCTTGCCTTTATTTTGCCAATTGAAAAAACAGTAGCAGTTGAATATTTAATTTTTGCAATCTATCCGATTTTAAAGCCACTTTTTGAAAGGGCAGGAAGGGTATTTGGCTTGGCTATAAAGCTTATTTTTATGATAATATCCTCAGCCTCGCTTGTGCTAATCTTCAGATTTGTATTTATGATGGTTGACCTATGGTATATAGACCTAATTTTTGCAATCGGTCTTGTGGCTTGTTACTTTTTATTTGATGTAGCTTTAACTCGCTTTAAATTATATTACCAATTTAAGCTCAGACATCAGTTAAAAATTGATAGATTTTTCCATTAAAATAACCAAAAACACGGCTTTTATGGTCGTGTTTTTATTTATTCATACAAATATTTAAGAAAAAAGTTGACAAATTTATATTATATAATGTACAATATAGCTAAATATTATATTTATAAAGGAAATTCAAAAATGTTCAGAAGTATGACTGCCTTTGGCAGAGCAAGAGAAACCGTAAACGGAAAGGATATTACAGCTGAAATCAAATCTGTAAATAACAGATATTTTGATTGCTCTGTAAAAATTACAAAGCTATATAGCTTTCTTGAGGACAAAATCAAGCAATACCTACAGACAAAGGGTATTTCAAGAGGAAAAATTGAGGTTTATGTTGGCGTTGACCTTTTAGAGCAGGACGGCATTGAAATTAATCTTGATACAGCCTACGCACAATCCTACATAAATGCACTTTATAAGCTTCGTGATACCTTCGATTTAAAGGACGACATCACAGTTTCAAGAGTTGCATCAAATAAAGATATATTTACAGTTAAAAAGCCTGAGGACGATATTGAAAAGGACTGGGCAGACATTAAGGCAGTTTTAGATGTTGCTATTGACCAATTTATTGAAAGACGCAACACCGAGGGCGAAAAGCTTTGCGAAAACATTAAGGAAAAAATCGCTAACATAAAGGAATACCTAAAGGTTATTGAGGCTAATTCAGAAAACGATATAAAGGGCTATTCCAAGAAGCTTGAGGACAGAATTCTAAAATTCTTAAACGATAATTCAGTTCAAATCGACGAGCAAAGAATTTTAACAGAGGTTGCAATTTTTGCCGATAAGGTAGCAATTGACGAGGAGCTGGTAAGACTTGGCAGCCATTTTTCAGCCTTTGACGATATTGTAGCATCAAATGAGCCATCAGGCAGAAAGCTAGACTTCCTACTACAGGAAATGAACAGAGAAACAAACACCATAGGCTCAAAGGCATCTAACACAGAAACTGCTCATCTGGTCGTTAATATCAAGAACGAGCTTGAAAAGATTAGAGAGCAAATTCAAAATATAGAGTAAGACTATGAGATTTGTAGATTTAGGCTTTAGTAATATGATTCTTGATGAAAGAATAGTTGCTGTAATCTCCCCCGATTCAGCCCCTGCCAAAAGAATTGTATCCGAGGCAAAGGACACATCAAGAATAATTGACTGCACAGGTGGCAGACGAACAAAAAGTGTTATAGTGACAGATTCCGACCATGTTGTTTTGTCAGCGCTCACACCTGAAGCATTAGGTGAAAGATTAAACGGAAAAGAAAATGACAATAATGGAGGTACAAAATGAGCAAGGGAACATTATTCATTATTTCAGGTCCTGCCGGAAGCGGTAAGGGCACAGTTGTTAAGGCGCTTATTGAAAAGCATCCGGAATTAGTGCTCTCAATTTCAGCTACCACAAGAAAGCCAAGATTAGGCGAGGAGCACGGCAAGCATTATTTCTTTATAACCCAAAGTGAGTTTGAGGAAAGAATAGCAAGAGGCGAAATGCTTGAGTATAACCATTTCACAGGCAACGGTAATTACTATGGCACACCGAAAAAAGAGGTGGAGCTTGCTCTTGCAGACGGTAAGGATGTGCTTTTAGAAATAGAAGTAAACGGTGCTATGCAGGTTAAGGATAAAATGGACTCAGCTGTTACAATTATGCTAACCCCACCAAATGGCACGGTTTTAGAATCTCGCTTAGTTGGCAGAGGCACAGAGAGCGCAGAGGAAATATGTAAGCGCCTTGCAACAGCTAAGGAGGAATTAAAGCTTCTTCCAAAATATGATTATTCAGTAGTAAACGAGGACGGCAAAATTGAGGAATGTGCTGACTTAATTTACTCTATAATAGTAGCAGAAAGACATAAAACCGCAAAAACAAAATCAATAATAGAAAATTTTAGATAATATAAAAAGGAGATAAATATGCTTTACCCATCAATTCAGGAAATTTTAAAAGCAACTGCAAAGGACGGAGAGGAAAGACTAAATAAGTATTCCATAACAATGGCAACTGCAAAATGCGCAAGAATGATTACAAATGAGTATATCGAGGAGCGCCATGCTGCCGAAAGAAAGATTGCAAGCAAGGAAACTGACAAGGACCTAGCTTCTCTTATCAAAAAGGAATACAGAGATGAAAAGGCAGTTAAAAACGCACTTCGTGAAATGAAGGAGGG
>JAGAJV010000218.1 GCA_017625915.1 Clostridia bacterium | reverse complement strand
TTATAATGCAATGCTTGAGGCACATAAATCAACCGGTGCCGATTGTACAATTGCTGTTTTAGAGGTTCCTCTATCTGAGGCAAGCCGTTTTGGCATTATGGTAACTGATGAAACTGGAAAAATTACTGAATTCCAAGAAAAGCCAAAAAATCCTACAAGCACAAAGGCATCTATGGGTATTTATATATTTGGACGCAAGGCTTTAGAAAAATATCTTATTGATGATGAAAATACACCCGGTTCAAGTAACGACTTTGGTAAAAATATTATTCCTAATATGCTCGGTGATGGAATGAAGCTGTATACTTATCCGTTTGAGGGCTATTGGAAGGATGTTGGAACAATTGATAGCTTATGGGAAGCCAATATGGATTTACTTGGTGATAATCCTGAATTTAATATTCACGATAAAAAGTGGAGAATTTTTTCAAGAAACTACGCCGAGCCACCACATTTTGTAGGTGATGACGCTAATGTTTCAAATGCGATTGTTACTGAGGGCTGCGATATTGAAGGCACAGTTGAGAATTGCGTTCTTTCTAATGGTGTTATTGTTGAAAAGGGCGCGGTTGTTAGAGATTCTGTTATTATGAGCGGAACTATAATTAAAGCAGGTGCAACTGTAAACTATTCTATAATTGATAGTAATAGCATTATTTCAGAAAACGCCACAATTGGCGAGCCAAAGGATGTATCAAAGGGAATCGCCGTTATCGGAAGTGATTTATGTGTAGGAAAGGGTGTTACTATTCCATCTGGAGCTATGATTAACAACGATTCAACTGACGGTGTATCCGTTATAGCAGAGTAAGAGGAGGATATAAATATGTCAACAGCAGGAATAATTTTTTCAAATATACATGATAATAATATACCGGAGCTTACTCGCAATAGAACAATGGCGTCTGTGCCATTTGGTTGCAGATATAGACTAATTGACTTCGCTCTATCTAATATGGTAAACTCAAACATAAGTAACATAAGTGTAATTACTCACTATAATTATCAATCCCTAATGGACCATCTTGGCTCCGGTAAGGACTGGGATTTAGCAAGAAGAGCTGGAGGTATTAAGATTTTACCACCATTTATTACAGCTTATGCTAATCATGAAAATTCTTTATATTCAACGAGACTTGAGGCATTAAAAAGTGTTAATCATTCAATTAGCAAAATTCCTGATGATTATGTTGTGTTATCTGACTGTGATGTTATTTGCAATATTGATTTGAATGACATGATTAAAAATCATATCGAAAACGATGCTGATATTACAATTGCAGTTAAAAAGGTTAAGCTAACAAAAGAACAAGCTAAAATGAATGTTTTGTTTGATTCTGATGATAACGGTAGAATTGTAGATGTTAAAGCATATCCTACTAACTTCGTAGGTGAAGCAGATATTAACCTTAATATTATGGTTATGAGCAGACACTATTTACAGGAAATAGTGCTTGATGCAATTGCTCATAATTATAATAGCTTAACAAAGGATATAATGCTTAAGAATGTAAATCGTAAAAATTATCGCATATATCGTTATGATGGGTATTTTGCTTGTATTACATCATCAGAGGACTACTATAAGTCAAACATGGAGCTTATAAATAATAAAACTGTAAGACAACAGTTATTTGGTGTTAGAAACAGACCTATTTATACAAAGGTAAGAAACTCAGCACCAACATATTATAGCCCTGATGCTAAAATTAAGAACTCCCTCATTGCAGACGGTTGTGAAATCTATGGAGAAGTAGAAAATTCTATTATCTTTAGAGGAACAAAAATCGGCAAGGGAACAGTAGTTAAAAACTGCATTTTATTCCAAGATACTTTTACAGGCGAAAATGTTAAGCTTAACTGTGTCATAGCCGATAAGAATGTTGTAATTAGAGACAATAAGAACCTTTCTGGTGATGAAACATTACCTTTCTATCTTGCAAAGGGCAAAATGATTTAAGGAGAATAAAATGAAAGTATTATTTGTAGGTGCAGAGGCAGTTCCTTTTATCTCTACAGGCGGTTTAGGCGATGTTTTAGGCTCTTTACCACAGGCTCTTGCAAAGAAAAAAGGAATGGATGTGCGTGTAGTGTTACCGCTATACAAAAAAACAAAAGAAAAGTTTGCAAACCAACTTGAATTTGTTGACAAAACAACAGTTTCACTATCCTGGAGAAATCAGTATTGTGGTATTTATAAGATTGAAAATGGTGGAGTAACCTATTATTTTATTGATAACGAATACTACTTTAATAGAGATTCCGTTTACGGTGATTTTGATGATGCTGAGAGATTTGCTTTTTTTGGTAAGGCAGTTTTGGATATAATGCCATATATTGATTTCTATCCTGATATTATGCACACAAACGATTGGCAGAGTGCTATGTCTGTAATTTATCTAAAGAGAAAGTATTATTTACAGCCATATTATCGTGATATTAAAACAATTTATACAATTCATAATATCGATTATCAAGGTATCTTTTCAATGGCAATTTTGGGCGATGTGTTCGACCTTGATTCCTTTGGGGATAGAGAAGTAGTTGAATATAATGGTTGCATAAATCTTACAAAGGGTGCTTTGGTATGTACTGATAAAATTTCAACAGTTAGTCAAAGATATGCAGATGAAATTCAAACCGAATTTTATTCAAGTGGACTTCATTATGTATTAAATCTTTATAGTAATAAGATTACCGGTATTGTTAACGGTATAGATACAAATTACTATAATCCCGAAAAGGATGATGTAATTGCACAAAAATATACATCAAAAAATTTAGAAGGCAAGGCTGAGTGCAAGAGAGTATTGCAGGAGATGTGTGGACTTGAACAAAACCCCGATATTCCTGTTGTATCAATGATTACAAGACTTGCGGCACACAAGGGCTTTGATTTAGTTAATTTCATTTTACCGGAAATGCTAAATATGAATATTCAATTTGTGCTTTTAGGTACTGGCGAGCATGAAATAGAAGAATATTTCAAGACAATGCAATATAGATATCCTGATAAGATAAAGGTATTCCTTGAATTTAATAAGGATTTATCTAAGAAAATTTATGCAGGCTCAGATATATTCCTAATGCCGTCTAAGAGCGAGCCATGCGGCCTTGCACAAATGATTTGCTCAAGCTATGGAACAATTCCTGTAGTTAGAGAAACGGGTGGCTTATATGATACAATTAAGCCATATAATAAATATACTGGCGAGGGTAACGGCTTTACCTTTGCTAACTACAATGCTCACGAAATGAAGGATGCTGTGGGCAGAGCAGTAGAATTATTTAATGATAAAGAAAAATGGACATCACTTTGCAAAAAGGCTATGAAGACAGACTTTTCTTGGAATGCTTCAGCCGAAAAATATATTGCGCTCTATAATGAGCTTGCAAACGAGTATTGATTGATGTAAACTTTCCCGTAGAAATACGGGAAAGTTTATAAAATTTTAATAGGCAAACAGGTTGCGTGTCATTTTGATTGAAAAATTGCACGATTAGAAGGAGAAAACAATTAATGAACGAGAAATTTACAAAACAAACAGTAAAAGAGGCGCTTGAATTAAAGCTTTCAAGATATTTTGGTGTAAATCCTGAGGATGCCAATAAGGAGCAAATTTACAAGGCTACAATTTTAACAGTAAAGGATATTCTTACACAAAAAAGGTCCTCTTTTAGACACAGAGTAAAAAAAGAACAGGCTAAAAAGGTTTATTATCTGTGTATGGAATTCCTAATAGGACGCTCTCTTAAGAATAATCTTCGTAATTTAGGTATAGCTGACGAATATTCAAGCGTGCTTAAGGATTTTGGATATGATATAAATGAAATTTATGAAATGGAGCCAGACCCAGGTCTTGGTAATGGAGGTCTTGGCCGTTTAGCTGCGTGCTTTATGGATTCATTAACTTCTCTTAATTATCCAGGCGATGGTTTTTCAATCCTTTATGAATACGGACTATTTAAACAGAGAATTATAGACGGTAACCAGGTAGAATTACCTGACACATGGCTTCCTGGCGGAGATTCCTGGCTTGTTCCAAGAACAGACAAGAAATTTATGGTTCGCTTTGGTGGACAAATTAAGGAAGAATGGCAAAATGACCGTCTTACAATAAAGTATGAGAATTATGAAGAGGTTGAAGCTGTACCATATGATATGATGATTTCTGGTGCAGATACCGCAGTTAACAGGCTTCGTCTATGGAAGGCACACGATGTTACTAACTTCAATATGAGCCTTTTCTCACAGGGACAATATGTTAAGGCTATTCAGCAAACAACAAGCGCAGAGGTTATTTCTAAGGTGCTTTATCCATCTGATGAGCATACTGAAGGAAAATTGCTTCGTTTAAGTCAGCAATATTTCTTAGTGTCAGCTTCACTACAAAGTATTATTAGTGACCATATAGGTGCATATGGTACACTATCAAACTTTGCAGATAAGGTTGCTATCCATATTAATGATACTCACCCTGCACTTTGCGTGCCTGAGCTTATGAGAATATTTATGGATATTTACAACTATAACTGGGAGGATGCCTGGGATGTAGTTAGAAAGGTTGTTTCCTATACAAACCATACTGTTATGCCTGAGGCTCTTGAATGCTGGAATGAGGATTTATTTAGCTTTAAGCTTCCAAGAATTCATTCGATAGTTAAAGAAATTAACAGAAGACTTTGCGAAAACCTTTGGAAGGTAAACCCTGGCGATTGGGACAGAATTTCTAAGATGTCTATTATTGCTTATTCACAGGTTAGAATGGCAAATCTAAGCGTTGTAGCTTCTCATACAGTTAACGGTGTATCTAAGCTTCACTCGGATATTCTTAAAAAGACAGTTTTTCATGATTTTTATAAAGAAAACCCATCTAAATTTACAAATGTAACAAATGGTATTGCTCATAGAAGATGGCTTTGCTATTCAAACCCTGAGCTTGCAAAGCTTATTACTGAATGTATTGGTGATGGATTTGTAAAAAATCCTCAGGAGCTTGAAAAGCTAATGAAATTTGCTGAGGATAAAGAGGTATATAAGCGTCTTGCAGAAATCAAGGAACAAAATAAGCTAAAGCTATCAAAGCATATATTTAATAAAACAGGTATTTCTCTTGATACTTCATCTGTATTTGATGTACAGGTTAAGAGAATGCACGAATATAAGCGTCAGCTTTTAAATGCTCTTAAGATAATCGCTTACTATGTTGAGCTTGAGGAGCATCCTGAGAAAGAGGTAACTAAAAAGACCTTTATTTTTGGAGGTAAGGCTGCACCTGGTTATTATATGGCTAAGGATATTATCAAGTTAATTTGGAACTTAAGCGAGGATATTAGAAAGAATCCAAAGGTTAAGGACAAATTATCTGTTGTATATCTCGAGGATTACAATGTTAGCACAGCAGAGGTATTAATGCCTGCATCAGATATTAGTGAGCAGATTTCACTTGCAGGAAAAGAGGCGAGCGGTACAGGCTGTATGAAGTTTATGATGAACGGTGCTCTCACAATTGGTACTCTTGACGGTGCTAATGTTGAAATGAGAGAGGCTGTTGGAGACAACAATATCTTTATTTTCGGTCTTACAGCAAAAGAGGTTGATGAGCTTTGGGAAAAGGGTTACCGTTCAATCGACTACTACAACAATAGTGTACGCATTAAAAAGGCAATTGATCGTCTAAATAAGGGCTTTAATGGTGTATCCTTCGCTAATATTGCTAATTATTTAATTGGTGGATTTGGGGTTGTATCTGACCCATATATGTGTCTTGCTGACTTTGACTCATACTATATCAAGTCTGAGGAAATATTCAAGGCATATAACAATAAAGAACAGTGGGGTAAAATGTCACTTGTTAATATTGCTAAATCCGGCTTCTTTGCTGCTGATAGAAGCATTAAGGAATATGCCGACAATATTTGGCATTTGACAAGTGTAAAATAATCAAATAATTAATGAAGCTTTACGAGAAAAAGTATTTAAAAAACAAGGATATATCATCCTTAGGCGCTTTTTTGGTAAACACATCTATAAAATTTAAGCTTTATATTCCAAGAGGATGCGGGGCTACATCAGTGCACCTGCATCTTTTTGGTGAGGGCATAGAGAATAAGACATATAGAACCTTTGATTTTAAATGGGAAGAGTTAAACGGTAAATATGATATATATAGTCGTGAAATGAATATGTCTGATATAGGTGTTGGACTTTACTATTATAAGTACGAAATTAAATCTGACAAATCTATTTTTTACGGCAGTGGTGATATGGGAACAGAGCTAAAGGAGTTATGCGAAAGCTCTAATGATGGTTTGATTCAGCTCTTGATTCATTTAGATACCGAAAATAAACCCGAATGGATATATGGTGGCATTATGTACCACATTTTTATTGATAGGTTTAGAAAAAGTGGCAAATGCAAGCCTAAGAAAACTGCTATAATGAATAATGACTGGTATAATGGAATACCTCAATTTGCTGATGAACCTGGTGGATATGTCGAAAATAATATGTTTTTCGGTGGCGATTTATATGGAGTTATCGAAAAGCTTGATTATATCAAATCGTTAGGTGTAAATTGTCTGTATTTAAGCCCAGTATTTGAGGCGTATTCTAACCATAAGTATGATACATCTGATTATATGTCTATTGATTCAATGTTTGGCTCTGAAAAAGCATTTGATGAGCTTATAAAGGAAGCTAAAAAGAGAGATATGCACATAATTCTTGATGGGGTATTCAATCATACAGGCTCAGATAGCATATATTTTAATAAAAAAGGAACATATAATTCAGTTGGAGCATATCAATCCAAGGAATCGCCCTATTATGAATGGTATAATTTTAGAAATTATCCAGATGATTATGAGTGTTGGTGGAATGTTAAAATTTTACCAAGAGTAAAAAGTGACACCGAAAGCTATCGAAAATTTATTTTAGGTGATGGTGGAGTTGTTGAAAAATGGATGAAAAAGGGCATTGATGGCTTCCGTCTTGATGTTGCCGATGAATTAAGTGACGAATTTTTAAAAATTCTAAACAAAAAGCTTAAAGGAATCAATCCTCACGGAATTATTTACGGTGAGGTTTGGGAGGATGCTTCAAATAAAATTGCGTACGGAACAAGAAAAAGCTATTTCCTTGGAAATGAGCTTGATTCTGTAATGAATTATCCGTTTAGAGAAGCTTTAATTGAATATATCAAGTACGGTAATGCAAAGCTATTTGCTCAAACTTGTCATACTTTGACATCTCATTATCCAAAAGCGAACGCTGATGTTTTAATGAATGTCTTGGGAACTCACGATACCGAAAGAATTCTAACTGTATTAGGCGGCGAAAATGGAGATGGTTATTCCAACGAAGAGCTATCTACCAAGAGAATGACTACTGCACAAAGAAAAAAAGCCATAAGTATGCTTAAATTAGCTTATACAATAATCTGTACTGTTCCTGGAATTCCTTGTATATATTATGGTGACGAGGCAGGAATGGAGGGCTATCGTGACCCATTTAATAGATTACCATTTCCTTGGGGTAAGGAAGATATTGAGCTTTTTGAGCACTATAAAAAAATAGGTAAAATAAGAAGTAATGAAAAGCTTTACAAGGATGGATTCTTTGATTTACTTGAATGTACATCTGAATTACTTGCTTTTGCAAGATATAATGATAACGAATTTGTTTTAACCATAGTGAATCGTGGCACTCAAAAAGTACACATAGATTCTAATATTAATTTGAAAAATGTTGAAACAAATAGGGCGGTTCATACTATTTCACCTAATAGTGCAGTTATCTTAAAGGGCAAAGAAAGCTACGACAAATTAAACATAGAGTTTATATAATTCAAAACACACAATCAACATTTTTTAAGTGTACCCAAAAGTTTAGACAAAAAATAAATATTAATTTGATTGCGAATGAGTTCTGTATTGTACAGAGCTCATTCCTTTTATTTCAATGAAATTCTTTCATTGTAGTAGAATTAGCAAGAAGCTTTTCAAACAAACCGTTTAATATATCTCTAACTTGTTGCAAGTTAGGCTTGTAGAAATAGAATAAGACACAATTTCACGATTGAACATATCCAATAAAGGAGAAAGGTACACCTTTTTATGCCTACCTTAAATTCTGTAACATCTATGGCTAGCTTTTCTAAAGGCTTGTCTGCATAAAAATCTCTATGCAACAGGCTACTTGCTGGACCAGTACAATGACAATAAATATGTGTCGGCAGTAGTAGATACTTAGCGCCGGTGGTAATTCAATGGAAGGCGCTTTACAGCAGGGGGCAGGATATAACAACGCTTTTACATATGGCATTTTGTCCGGTGCAACCGAGGCTGCTATGGAGAAGCTGGGCGGTTATGCTTTTGGCGATGCTACAAGCTTGCTCGGTAAGACTACTGCCGGGACAAAGTTCGGCGCTTGGGCTTCTAAGGGACTAGGTAAGGCTATTACCGGCGCTGTGTCTGAGGGTGTGGAAGAGCTTGGCTCTGACTTTGCGGACCCTGTAAACAAGTGGATTACAGGAGTTGACACTGAAATCGGTGCTAACTTTAAGAAGCAGTTAAGAATATTCCTCGTACCTTTGCTATGGGTGCTACGGTTGGC
>JAGAJV010000217.1 GCA_017625915.1 Clostridia bacterium | reverse complement strand
ATTAATGGAGAAAAACGAAGTTTTTCAACCTTATTATTTACAAACAATTATTAGTTAACTAAATCTTGCTATTTTTCGTGGGATGTGGTTATGCCTTAATGTGTCAGCCTCTTTTTTGCAAAAAGTGCAAAATAAAGGGGGGTATTTTGCATTTTATGTTATTTATTCTTGATTTTAACTATGTTATAATTAAATTGTAAAGGTTGCAACACATTTACAGCTTTATGATAAGTTTACAAATTTAAGGAGAAATAAAAATGAAAAAATGTTTTATCGTTACTTTGATTATTATAACGGTACTCTGTTTATTTTCTTGCAACGGAAAAAGCGCATATGAAAGCATTTTGCATCAATTAGATAAATATGAATTTGATGCTGTAACTCCCTATACTGAAGAAAATATACAATCTATAAAGGAAACTTTGAAATCGCGAAATTTGCCATATGACGTTAAAAACATATGCCACTACTTTACAAGAAGCCTTTTGGCAAATGAGGAAAACACTTGGGTTTATGTTTATGAATTTGAAACAAATGCCAGTGCACAGCAGTTCAAAGAAAAGTACGCTGACGGTTGGAGCCTTGCAAGAATAAAGGATAATGTGGTTGTTTACGGCAGTTTTGCTGAAATAGCCAACCTTGATATTTAACTTGTATGTTGATTTATTTTATGTTATACTTTACTATGAGGTGATTAAATGAAAATTCCGCAGGATATTAAGCGATATGTGCTTAAAAGAAGGCTTTTGCGGATTGCTTTATGGCTTTTGTCTGTTGGTATTATTTCTTTAATATTTTTCACTAATTTGGATAGTGTTTTAGACAGTAGCTATGCAAAAATAAGGATTGCTATTTATGTTGTGGTTGTTATTTTAACTGTTTTTGTGTTTGGCATTCCAAAATTATTATTTAAGAAATCATTTATTGGTAAAATCGTATGGCTTGAGGTTGTAACTAAAGTTGACAGCGATATGCGAATGGGATTTATTGAATCGCTATACAGAAGAGTTTGGGTAAATGCAATTATTGAGCTTGAAAACGGTAAGCGAATACATAAGGAAATTGCTTCTAAAAGAACACAGAGGTTAACTGTGCCATCTAAATTTCAGCGAGGTGCTGATGATAGCTTTTTGGCAAAACAGTATAGCGTTGGAGATACTGTAATATTTATTGCAGGCACAAAATATTGTCAGGTTTATTCTGAAAATAAAGAAAATTTAACCTGTGTTGTTTGTGGTGAGTTTTCTCCGTTTGACAATACAAAATGTGACAATTGCGGTCACACAATTTTGAAAGGATAAATATGAATCGTTGGATTTACTATTTGATTGGCTTACGATTTAAGGGCGTGGGTCAACAACAAAGATATAAAAGACCGTCTAAGTTTAGGATAGCTGTAAATATTATTTGTTATATTTTATCAGCTATTATGCTTGGAATTATATTTGCTTACGGTGGCTTTGTTGCGTTTTTGGCAGGTGCTTCTTTCTTTGGTATAATGCTTGCATTTTTTAGTTCTATGTCCGTGGGCAAGGATTTGATTTATACACAGTATATGATTGCAAATGAACAAATAAAATCTGAAAAAGCTCTTGATTTTAATCACAAGCTAGTTAAGCTTGGTTACATATTAAGCTTTTTGCCTTTGTATATTATAACTACTCTTGCGCTTCTTATCCCCGGTGGATATTTATGGTTTATTCCTTGGTTTCCATTCTTTGTTATTGCAATTTTACTTGCATATTTGAGTGGTGGCTATATTGAGGTATTTAACTATAAAATGAGCAAATATGTTTTGTGTCATTTAGGCGCACACGCATTTTCGTTTATTACAGGTACGCTTATAAGGGAGCTTTTGATTGTACCTAGCATTGTATAAAATTATTAAATTTAGGAGATTTGATAGAGTTATGAAAAAAATACTACTTGGTTTTCTTATTGTTTTATCTGTTTTTTGTTTATTTTCTTGTACACAGGAGGAAGAGACTCCATTGGGATTTACTTTTAATAAAATAGATGGTAAGGAGGAGTACGAAATTGTAAAAGTAAATGCTACTATAATGCAGGATAATAAAAATGTTGTTATTCCATCACATTATCAAGGTTTGCCTGTAACAAGAATCGCTCCTAATTCTCTTACAGCCTATGTTAGTACAATAGAAAGCATTACTATCCCTGAAACGATTACAAGCATTGATGTTCATTTTCAGTTTTGCGATAATTTAAAAAGTATAAATGTTGATAAAAATAACCAACACTTTAAAACTGTTGATGGTAATTTATACTCTATGGACGGAAAGACACTTTACAAATATTTTTCAAAAGAAACATATGACACATTTACAATTCCTGATACAGTTGTAAACATAAAAACAGGTGCTTTTGAAAATTCAAATTTAAAAAATATTACAATTTCTAAAAATGTTGAAGTAATTGGTTCAGGCGCTTTTAATTATTGCTATTATCTTGAAAATGTATATTTCGATGCAAAATGCGTAAGGGATCTTACAAGCTCTGCTTTTACCCATGCCGGTATCTATGCAAACCGAACAGCTATCACAATAGGTGAAATAGTAACACGAATACCCACATATTTATTTGCATATGGAGATTTCACAGATGTTGTTTTTCCAAATGGATGTGATGACTGCACACATATTGGTGATTATGCCTTTAAGGGTTGTAACAAATTAGATTCAATTACTATTATAGAAAGTGTAAAATATATCGGAGAAGGTGCATTTAGGGACTGCGATGGCTTAAAGGAAGTATCCTTTAAAAATCCAGCTGGATGGATTGAAACATTGTCACAATCAAGTATAACTAGCTATGATTTAAGTAAGAAAAACGATGCTGCTTGGGTTTTAAGATATTGGGGCAGCTCTTTATATCAAAAATAATTATAATTATTATAATAAATAGGCACACCATACCTAAAAGCTATGATGTGCTTAATTATGAATCGCCTATGGCATGAATAGGCTTTGTCAAGAATTACTACGTATGAATTGACACTTCGTGTCGTTAATTGAAGCTATGCTTCATTAAAAATCAAAATATAATTTTGATTTTTTCAGGGGCGCTGATTATTGGCTGTTTGTCCTTTTCTAGCTTGATGTCGATATTACCGTAAGGGGTTGAAATTGCAAAATCGGCGAAATCTAAGTCGTAGAGGTTTAGGGAAAGCTTAATTTTTTTGTAGTTAGGCTCTAGCATTTCAAAGCCTGCTATTGCTTTTTTAAGGATATAGGCAGGAGCGCCTCCCCATGCGTGTGAGCAATCGCAAATTATGTATTCCCAAGCCTCGCAAAGTCCTTTTTCTGTTTTATTTACAAGGCTTTCGTAGGTGCGAATCAGCTTTAAACCGTATTTTGAGAAAAGTCCCTCCTTATAGATGGCTTCTAATAGGAAATGATAAAAATAGGGTTGCATTTCCTCTTTTCTTAAATCCTTTACGACATAGTCTAAAATTTTCCTTCTCTGTGCTTTTGGCGCTATATCAAAAAGCACTGCAAGTATGTTGGCTTGCTTCAGATAAAACACTCTTTCTATATTTTTTGGCAGCCACTGGTTTGTTTCCACCTTATCGGGTGTATTAAGACCACCTATGTATAGATTTTTTTCTTTATCGTAAAGATGCTTATTTATTGCTTTTTTTACTTTTTTGGCTTTATTTAGACACATCTCGGCAGTTTTTTCGTCATTTAAGAGTAAATAAAGCTTATTTGCGCAAACTAATGCTTGGTAGTAAAGCATACACAAAACACTTTGACCTAGCACCTTTGGTGGATGATGCAGGCTAAAGCCGTCCATTTTTCCGTGTGACATCATATCTCTTGCGTCCCCATATGGATCGGGTGCGTCCTTCATTACTATCCAGTCAACAAACATATAATTGGGTGCGTATTCTAAGAGTCCGTTTTCGCTATCAACATAATTATCAAATGCAGAAAACAGACACTCTAAGGCATTTTTTGAGCTTTTGAGTATTTTTTTGTCTCCTGTGTACATATGGTAATCATAAAGCCAAATTGGGAACATAAGACTATATGTGGTATGGAACATTTTGCCTCTTTGATGCTCTAAAATCTGCGCAGTTCTGAATATATCAAATGCAGTTAAGCTAGGGTCATAAATATTCAGATATTCCATTAGCGCTTGGATATAATAGTCACCTGTACAAGCAAGTGGCTCTTGGTGAGTTGGAGAGTCCAGATGCGTGTTTTGACGGCATATTTTTAAAGTATGCATACAAACATCATAGATTTTATTTAAAAGATTATCGGAGCAAGTAAAGCTTGCTTCGTTTTTTACGGGATAGTGAGAATATATAATATGAAAATCATCAATTATGCACACTTCACTCGATATATGTTCTATTGTTAGTTTACACTCACCTATGCTTTTCATCCTTTGGCTTGTATGCTTTATAGCTTTATCGGTTGTAATCTCTTCCTTAATGTAACCGATACCCTCTAGCTCACAGGTTTCTATTGTGGCTTTTACTTTACCGTTACATTTTATTGAAATACTAGTAAAGGCTGAATAAATTTCATCAAAATCAAGGGAGAGTGTGGCTATTTCGCCTTTTTTAACCTCTGTTTTTGTAAAATTTTTTGGAGAGATTTTTTCTTCTACTAGGTGCTCTATCATAGTTGGCAAAAGCTTATGGAAATTTGGTATAAAAACGGGCTCAGTGTAGTCGTTTTCTTTTAAGGTGTAGTCGCTTTTTAATACATCAAGTCTTTCGGATAGAACACGGCATTTCCAGCTTGTGTCGGCCTTGCCTACTATTATATTGTCCTTTATAAGCTCGATATAAAGTCCCGGGTAGCCGAAGGAATATTCGTTCATTACTGTCGGCTTTGATGTCACAATTACTTTAATTTCGACAACACCTGTGTCGTTTATTTCATATTCGTCATAGTAGGAATATGTCAATTTTTCGTAAATATAGTCGCCACCAGGGGATGACGGTCCTCTGCCTAGAAATTTGCCATTAATATATAGCTCGTAACGGGTGTCGGCACAAATTCTTAGTGTTGTGTTATCCTGCAAATTATATTCATTTTTAAATTCTACCATTTCAAATGGCGAATTTATATCGTTTTCTTTTATCCAAATCCAGTTGTTCATACCTGCTCCTTTTTACAATCCTTCCACCGCAAGCGGTCCCCTTTCCTTTACACAAGGGAGGCGTTGATTTAATTTTACTGTAAATAAGGTTAGATGTCAAGTTTAGGGTTGATTTTTTATGAAAAATATATTAAAATTACTATGAGGTGATTTAATGGAATTTTTAAAATTGCTTGAAAAAATCAGAAATCCTTTCTTTGATTTTATCTTTAGCTTAATTACCTATTGTGGTGATGAAATTGTTTTTATGGCTATTGCTATAATTTTGTTTTGGTGCGTTTCCAAAAAAGAGGGCTATTATATTTTAACTGTTGGCTTTGTTGGCACTATTATAAATCAGTTTTTAAAGCTAACCTTCAGAATTCCCCGCCCTTGGGTAAAGGATCCTTCCTTCACTATTGTTGAAAGTGCGAGGGAGGCTGCAACAGGCTATTCATTCCCATCGGGACACACACAAAACTCTGTTGGCACATTTTGCTCTATTGCCTATGCTTTTAAGCAAAAATGGCTAAGAATTACTTGCATTGTATTTGCTATTTTAGTGCCGTTTTCAAGAATGTATTTAGGCGTGCATACACCTTTGGATGTCGGTGTTTCAATAGGAATTGCGCTTGTTTTAGTGTTTGCTTTACGACCTATTATGGATAAGGCTGACAAAAACCCGACGGTTATGTACATCTTTTTAGGCTCTATGCTTTTAATGGCAGTGTTATTTGTGCTTTATGTTGAGCTATATAAGTTTCCTGCTGATATTGATGCGCACAATTACGCTTCCGGACTTAAAAATGCGTATACGCTTCTTGGCGCGCTTCTTGGTATGATAATAGCTTATCCTATTGAAAATAAATACATTAATTTTGAGGTTAAGGATAAGTGGTATATAAATATTATTAAGGTTGCTCTCGGTCTTGGCTTAGTGCTTGGAATTAAGGCAGGACTAAAGCCCCTATTAAACCTAATATTTGCAGGTCACGCAGTTGCGAACGCATTCAGATATATGTTAATTGTAATATTTGCAGTTTGCGTTTATCCGCTTTTATTCCCTGTATTCAGAAAGATTGATAATAAGCTTTGCAAGAAATAAAAATAGCCTTCTCTTTGATAAAAGGCAGATGCTTTCATACGGACATGGCTTTCACCTCATCCGTCTGCTTCGCATCCACCTTCTCCTCAAGGAGAAGGCTATTTTTTATTGTAGCTTTTCGTCTTGGTTTTTCTTTGGCTCCGGAAATAGACATTTATAGCCCTTTACACCTAAGATATAGGATACCAGACTAATTATTAATGCAGGGACACATAGGAAAATAAATATTGGCGGGAAATATGTGCCAAGTGCCAGTCCCTTTGCGTCTGTAAAAATTGTGTACATACCGTTATAAAGTGGGGATAGCGCAGCTAAGTAGCCTGTTATATTGCTTTCAACATAGCAATTAATTGTGGCAAAAATGCCAAAAATTATTGTTGGAATATTAGCAAACAGTGAAACAATAAGACCGTTAAGGAGGTTTAGCTTCATTCTGCCACCGTCAACCTTGATTTTATCACTTGCGCCCTTTTCCCACAAATTCACATATAAAACTACTGCATACATTAAAATCGCAAGCGCGCCTACAATATAATACAGTATCATATTGCCACCGTTTCTACTTGCTAAAAAGCGAGTAACTATTGCCATAAGCAGCCCGAAAATTGACATAGCAATATGATTTACAATTAGCTTTGATATTAAGCTTTTGTTTTCCTTTATGTAATTCAATTTTAATACTTCCTTTAGTTTTTTTATTAATTATATAATATAAAAATAAAAATTTCAATATTATTACAAAAAATTAAAGGTTTTGATACAAATTTTATTATATTTATGCTACAATAGTGATATAGTTATTTTAAGAGGGAGGATTTTTATGGCTTTTAAGTTTCCTATAGATACTATGCCACCTCTTGTAAAGGATTTTGCAGCATATAAGCTAACTATTCAAGGCTGTTCACAAAAAACAGTTGACGAATATTTATCTGACCTTCGCTTATTCTTTAGATATGTTTATGCTAAAAGAAATAACATTGATGTATGCTCAGATTTATTTGAAAAAATCAGCATTACCAGACTTGAT
>JAGAJV010000216.1 GCA_017625915.1 Clostridia bacterium | reverse complement strand
GCATAGATTTGGCGATAAACCTCTTCGTTTGAGGCATAGTCACCGTCGCCGTAAAACCAGCCTCGTTTTCTCAGCTCCTCGGTAGCATGTGCTGGGTCCCAAAATTCCTCAGGGTCATTTACATGGAACAACAGATGTGTGCCATCCTTTTCTATCGCTTCAAAAAATTCGTCAAAATAATCGTCGCAAAGTGGGATTGAAATTTGCTTATGTAGCTGCGGCTTGCCCTCCAGCATTTTAATACCGTCAAAACCTATTTCCATAAGCTCCTTATATTGCTCAAGTGGGCTCATTCCCTTTGGTGCCGGATTTGGTGCAGGGTAATCTGTGTAGATTAAACCTCCGTGTGCAAAATCCTGTGGATTTACCAGCTTATAAAATGCACACATAATATTGTTTGATACATCTCGCTTGCCTGACGGTAATGAGGCTATATTTAATGCGCTTAGTCCCTTGGTATTTCGGTATTCCTCGAAGCCCTTTAAAAAGTGCTCTCCCTTTTCGTTATAAATACCTTCAATATGTAAGTGACCGTCAATTACCTTTTCCTTTAGCTTTGCTTCAAAATCCTTCATTATATTACTCCTTTTCCTAAAACATCGCCGATTAAATCAATTCCGTTAAATAATAAAATATTTCTAATTATGGAATATACAATTAATATGACCGCTAAAATGGGAAGCAGCATATATTTTTGCTTTATAAAATATTCCTCATTATTATTTTTTATTGCTATTATGGCTCTTACATTATAGTATATATAAACAAGTCCACCTAAAAGCACCATAGGATTATATATTATTGAAGCAATAATATCAAGTCTTAACAGTGCATACAATGCTCTTGTTCCGCCACAGCCCGGGCAATACAGGTGAAATGTGCTTAAAAATCTACATTGCATTAAATTATGCTTTGATATTATATATGAAACTAATACAAAGGCTAATGTGCAAAAAACAACGCAAGCATTAGCAATTATAAGATTTTTCTTTCTTTTTTGCATCACTTCACCTCATCCTATTTAAGATATTTTTATTATAACATATTTTTTATTATTTTCAATTAGTTTTACAAAAGCTATTGTATTTTTAGTAGAATAATGATAAAATATTATTATATTTTTGGGAGGTAGATTATGGATAACGAATTTCAAGGTAATGTTTCATATACAGAAAGCAAGCCACCTGAAAAAGGATATGCTATTGCTAGCTTAGTTCTTGGTATTTTAGGCATTGTTTGTTGCTGCTGCTATGAATATGCAGCAATGGTGCTTTCTGTTTTGGCTATCGTTTTCTTTGTTGTTGATAAAAAGAAAAACGGCTCATCCAATGGAATGGCTATTGCAGGTCTTGTTTGTGGAATTTTTAGCTTATTAATGTCGGTTATAGGCATTGCTATTGCTTCTACTACATTCTATAAGGAACTTCTTAACTCATATGAATCAATACTAAACTCTATGTTAAGTGATTTAGAGGTTCAATAATTTAAAGCACATTCCGAAAGGGATGTGTTTTTTTGTAATATATACAGCTTTTCTCGAATATAGTTTAGTATGAAATTGTACCTAAAAGGATGGGAATTTGTATGAATATATACGAGGATATTGCAAAAAGAACTAATGGCGAGATTTATATGGGCATTGTAGGTCCTGTAAGAAGCGGAAAATCAACATTTGTTAAAAAGTTTATGGACAATGTGGTGCTTCCTAACATTGAGGCAGAATACGATAAGGAAAGAGCCAAGGACGAAACTCCACAAAGCGCATCAGGGCGCACTATTATGACTACTGAGCCAAAATTTATTCCTGACGAAGCAGTTTCGGTTAATATTGGAACATCTAATATGAAGGTTAGACTAATTGACTGTGTGGGATATATGGTTGATGGCGCTATTGGTGCAACTGAGGACGGCGAAACCAGAATGGTGGTAACACCCTGGAGCAGTGAGCCTATGGAATTTGAGGCTGCCGCAGAGCTTGGTACTAAGAAGGTAATCAAGGACCATTCAACTGTCGGTATCGTTGTTACTACTGACGGAACTATTGGGGAAATATCAAGAGATTCTTATGTTCCCTCCGAGGAAAGAGTTATAAACGAATTAAAGGCTATAAATAAACCCTTTGTGATAGTTTTGAACTCTAATGCGCCTCAGTCAAAAAAGGCTCAAGAGCTAGCTGTAAGCCTTGAAAGCAAGTATAATGCGCCTGTTGCGTTAGTTAATGCTTTAGAGCTTGAAAATCAAGATTTTGAGGGCATTATGGAGCTTTTATTAGGTCAATTTGGTATTAATGAAATAAGATTTAATTTGCCTAAATATTTTGCTTCCTTAGACAGCTCACATTGGCTTAAGGAAAGCATTATTTCTTCTATAAAAGCTTCAATTTTAAATGCAACAAAAATTGATGATGTACAGGATATTGCAAAGGCACTTGAGGAAAATGAAAATGTATTCGGTTCTCCGGCAGTAATTAGCGATTTAGGAACCGGCGCTGTTGATATTAATATTAATTTAGTGCCGGAGCTGTACTATAAGGTTATTAGCGAGCTTTGTGGAATAGATATAAGAGACGATGAGGATTTATTTACCACTATGAAATCGTTAAGCGAAACAAAGCTTGAATTTGATAAATTTGCACAGGCAATTGATGATGTAAATAGCGGTGGATATGGAATTGTCTTACCAAATGTAGAGGATATGACCCTTGAAGAGCCTGAAATAGTTAAGCAGGCAGGCGCATACGGTGTGAAATTAAAGGCATCAGCTCCTTCTATACATATGATTAGAGCTTCTATTGATACTGAAATCAATCCTATTGTAGGAACTGCTGAAAGATCACAAGAAATGATTAAATATATTTTAGAGGAATTTGAGGATGACCCAAAGAAAATTTGGCAATCCAATATGTTTGGTAAAACCTTATATGAGCTGGTTAATGAGGGCTTGCATGCAAAATTAGAGCATATTTCACAGGAGTCAAGAGCTAAGCTTTCTGATACACTTTCAAGAGTAATAAATGAGGGCTCAAATGGTTTAATTTGTATAATTTTATAACTGGAAATTCCTATAAAAGCGTTTGCTTTTATAGGAATTTTTTAGATATTGACAGTATTACAAAAAAATGGTAAAATAATATATATCGAAAATGGAAGGTGAGAATTTTGTATTGTAAGCATTGTGGCATAAAAATTATTGGCAAACGATTATATTGTCCCGAGTGTGGTAAAAGAATAGAGATAGATGATGAAAATAATAATTCTCACTTTTATCATAAACCAAAAAGTAAAATCATAGCCGGGCTTTTAGCAATAATCTTAGGATTTGGCATTTATAGCCTATACTTAAAAAAGATAAAAAAAGGAATGATTCAATTTTTTGTGCCTTTTGTATCTATTTTTCTTATTGGTATAATGGTTCTTATCTGTAATTATATTAGTAATATAAAAATTATTATTTATGGTTTTTTTATTCCTTTATTTTTTACTATAGTTATTCTAGCTGTGATGCATCTTTGGTGTATTATTGAAGGAATATTAATTTTGATTGGATTTATTAACCAAGATGGACACGGAAACGCCTTAATTTAATACAAAAACAGCAGAATTTGTTATAAATCTGCTGTTTTTATATCTTGTTCATATGTTTATATGTTCATATTTTATAATTATAAAGCAATTTTTGATATAAAATCCTTTGCTAAAAGCACACTTCCCTCTTCGTTAGGATGTCCACCATATTTTGCCTTATGTTCATTTGGAGCATTACATCCCAAAATTGGAACAACATCATATATTTCCACTTGCTGTGAAAGCTCAGTTTTTATATAGTTATTTATATTTCTCCAAATTTTTTCTTTGTTTTCATCATAATCAAAGGGTGGTATTGTAAATAATATCACTCGCTTTCCTGCATTTTGTAGTTCTGTTACTATTGTAGATAGGCTATTTTTAACTATTTCTTCGCTATAGCTTTGACAAATATCATTTACACCAAAGCAAACTGTTATGACATCTAGCATTTTTGCTTTATTAAGCCATGAGCCATTTGATGCACCATCTTGTGCTCTTCCAAAACCAATACCAATATCCCAGTAGGAATATTTATCTCCAACCATATTAGCTATATGCGAGCACCACCAATTATAAGAATTATTAGCCACACCTATTCCCTCGGTTATACTATCGCCAAAAAAGCCAACCTTTTTTTCTACATTTCTATCGCAAAGAATTGATGCAGAAAGTGGGGTTTGCTTGCCTTCTATCCATTCGCCATTTTCATATACAAATGAAGGTATCATCATTTCTTCCATATACGGTATTTTGCCGTCACCCTTAAATTCAATTTCTAGACATATGTAGTCACTCTTTTCGCACTCTAATTCTACATTGTCTGTATAAAATATTTCCTTGGGAATAACAATTTTATTTTGTTTTTTATTAAACGATAGCAAAATTTTATCTTCGCTTTTAAGACAATTTGAAACGTTTTTGGTAATGTAAATACCAAGTGATACAATTTCCCAGCTATCACATATTAGGTTAGCTTGCGAGTGCTTTCCGTCGCTATAGGTGCTATCTATTATGTTAGTAAACATAAATTTATAATTATATTTGCCACCTGCGTAAACCTTATAAAAAATTCTTCCCTTATGTACTTTTCCATCACCTAAAAACCAAGATTGATTGCTTGACGGCGCAAGAGTGTTTGAGTTATAATCTTTCATTTTCAACCTCGTTATATATATTATATAATATATATTAAATTATTTTGAAATAAAAGTCAATATATAAATCAAAAAAGAGCTTCAAATGAAGCTCTTTTTATATACATAAATTTAATTATGCAATGATTTCAGTAACAGTACCTGAACCAACTGTTCTACCACCCTCACGAATAGCGAAACGGAGACCCTTTTCGATAGCGATTGGTGTGATAAGCTCAACTGTCATAGTAACGTTATCGCCAGGCTTAGCCATATCAACGTCTTCTGGAAGGTTGATAATACCTGTAACGTCAGTTGTTCTGATATAGAACTGTGGTCTGTAGTTTGTGAAGAATGGCTTTGAACGGCCGCCTTCCTTTTCTGTTAAAACGTAAACCTGACCAACAAACTTTGTGTGTGGGTTGATTGAGCCTGGCTTGCAAAGAACCTGACCTCTTTCGATTTCATTCTTGTTTACACCACGAAGAAGAAGACCTACATTGTCACCTGCTTCAGCGCTGTCCATAAGCTTATGGAACATTTCGATACCTGTAATAACTGTTGTCTTTGGTTC
>JAGAJV010000005.1 GCA_017625915.1 Clostridia bacterium | reverse complement strand
GCCGAGATTTTGCTTAGCTCCTGCTACAATACCATAGGAAAGCTTTTTGCCTGTCAAAGCCTCATACTCTGCTATCGCCTTACAATCAACCATATATGATACAACTATGCCATAAGAGCCATCCTCTGGAGTTGAATAGCCTAAGAATTTAAATAGTGGGTTTGCTGTTTCGACTTCCTCGGCTGCCGTTCCCTCTAAGCATCTTAAGCATTTTGATGTATAGAATCCATTTTCAAGATAGCTATTATAGCTAACACCTGTTATATTATCCTTATCAAAGCTATGTCCCAGTGCCGGATTACTCTCCTTATAGCTAGCATCCTCTTCGCCTGTTTGATTGCTTGTTGAGTAAACCATCAGTAAGCCTGCCTCAGTACAGGTTGGTGTTTTATAATCGTATAGGGTTGCGTTTCTTTCTGTGTAGCCTCTTTCGGTACATTTAACATCATAGAAGTAGTAAGCACCCGCTCCACCATTGTCGCCGCCTACGGTTGCCTTTTTAAACTCGCTATTTTTTACAGTATATGTATTAGCAGATGTCCAAAAGCAAATTTCACTATTGGACGCTTTTATATTTTCAACCACTGCACTACATTCCTTTGCACCGTGATTGTGCCATGAGTCAAATGTTATTCTTCCTTTTATGATTGTAATATTCTTAATGTATGAGCTGTCTAACATACAATAAGCATTTAAGCCATCGTTGCCTGATAATGTACAATTTTCAATTTCATATAATCTGCCAGAGCCATCGCAGGCGCCTTGTTGACACCAAATAACCTCTTCGTTAGCATCAATATTTACATTATTTAGCTTTATCCTTCCATCTTGGAAGGTTATAGCAACATCGCTTATTTTAACCATACCGTTATATATTTCAAGAGCACCGTCATCATCTACAAAGAAGAAGCAACCGTTAGTGCCACCTCTACCGGTTTTATTGCTTAGTGTGTATTGGTTTAAGTTGAATACCGCCATACCTGCTCCGTTTATCACAAAGCGACAAGCAATTTCGCTATCACCCTTTAATTCAAATGTGATTTTGTTTGATGAATTGATTGCAGTATAGCCTGCGTCCTGTCTATAATCGGTATAGCTACCGTTTAAATTTATCACAGAATCCTCGCTTAGTGTAATAGCCTCACTAATTGCATTATTAAGCTCAGCGCCTGTTGTAGGATTATATTCCTTTGCCGATACGCTAAATGCAAGCATACAAGCCACAAATATAACCATAGCTATTAGTAAAAGCATCCTTCTTTTCATAATAAATCTCCTTAAAATTTTATATTATATGCAATAGTTTATCATATATAATATAAAATGTCAATATTTTACAAAGAAAAAACACAGCCGAGGCTGTGCTTTATTCACTTGCTAATTTATCAAGAATTTCCTTGTATTTTTTCAGCGCCTTAACAGTTAAAAGAGAAAAGTCCGCGCCTGTGTCGGTTTTTACGCAAATATATGGCGCTTTTCCCACTCCTGAAATAAGCACATTTTTTCTATCGTATTTAGATAGCTCAAGGAGTGCAGGAAGATTAATTACATTTGGATATAATCTCACCTCGGTCTTTAGCTGATCAACCTTTTTAATGTCTGCAATTTGGGCATATGCTTTTACAATTGAGGCATTTAAAAGATTTTTCGCACATTGAGGCAGCTCGCCAAATCTGTCCCTTAATTCTGTTACTATATCGTTATAGTCGGCTTCGTTTTCGATGTGTGCAATTTTTTTGTACATTTCCATTCGCTGAGTGCTTGACGGAACATAATTTTTTGGCAAATAAGCATC
>JAGAJV010000215.1 GCA_017625915.1 Clostridia bacterium | reverse complement strand
TTATAAGCGCGAAAAAACAATTAACTTTACAAATAAAGCGCTTACAGATTTCTTAATTAAGCTATCAAGCGAGGTTAATATGAGTGACGAAAAGCATATCGGTGCTTTCTTCCATGTTATTAACGACCTTGAAAGAATCGGTGACCACGCAAAGAACTTCATTGAAATCAGTGAAGAAATGGTTGAAAAGGAGCTTAAATTCTCACAGGATGCAAGAGAAGAAATTTACGAAATGAGTGCAAAGGTTATGCGTATGTTTGATCTAACCGTTGATATTTTCGATGATGAAAAGGTAGATGATTCTGTGCTATCCTCAAAGCTTGCCGAGCTTTCACTGCTTGAGGCTGAAACTGACAAGCTAAAGAAGAAAAATCTTGCAAGTCACTATACCCGTCTATCAACCAACCTATGTGATGCAAGCCATTCACCTTACTATGTGTCAATTATCACCCGTCTTGAAAGAGTTGGTGACCACCTGGTAAATGTAGGCTATAGCGTTGTTAATCCTACAGGCTCACAAGCATAAACTGCGTTTATGCAATGAAATCCCCTCGGGAATAAATCGTTACACGATGAAATCAGCAATCTGATGAAATCCTGCTTCGCAGGGATAATAAATACTAAAAAAGCTAGCTCGTTTGAGCTAGCTTTTTGTTATTATTCGGTGTACAGATAGTTATAAAATACGCACCGTTTCGGCTGTAGTCGAAATATTTCATTCTTGTGGGTTTTCGCTTTGATAGCTTATTTTCCATTTGGTATTATTTCCGTAACGGTTAAGCTTTTACCCTGTACGGTGAATTTAATTTCGTACTTGTCAAAGTAAAAGCCATATACTCTTTCGTCGTTTTCGATATATGCTGGGCGAGGATCCTCCCGTAATGCGTCAATAAGCTCGTTTAATTTTGCCTCGGAAAGTGTGGATTTTAAATGCTGGGGGATAGTTACATTTAGCTTATATTCAGCCACAGAGTCGGCAAAGCCACCAATTGCGTCCGTTTTTAAATCTGCGTGAGGTACATATGGCTTAATATCGTACACAGGGGTATTATCCATCATATCTGCACCGCTAAAATGCAACACAGGTCCAAGGCTTTTATCTATCTCGATTTTTTCAAGCTTCAAGCAAGAAAGCGCTAGCGAATTTGGTCTGAAGGGTGAGCGTGTAGCAAAAACGCCCATTCTTTTATTACCGCCGAGGCGCGGTGGGCGCACTGTTTTTTGATACCTGCCTTCACATTCGGAAAAGCCCCAAATTACCCACACATAGTTGAAGCCCTCAAGTCCTCTTATGCAGCTTTCGTCCCTGAACTCCGGCTCGAAAATCAGCTTTGCTTTTATATTTTCTGATATTCCGCTTTGCCTTGGCAATCCAAACTTAGTTGGGAAATCTGTTTTCAATGTTCCTATCTTTTTTATATTCATACTTTTTTCTTGGCGAAAAGAAAAAAGTATGCAAAAAAGAACCGAAAATTCACTTACTTTTTCTTTCGCTTATCCTTATTATATTTACTATTATATTTTAGCACAAGCTGACTATAAAAACAATATAAAAAGAAAACAACCATTTGCCCGAGGGCAAATGGTTGTTTTTTGACAATTATAACTCTAATTAACCAATTGGTGTAATAGGTCTGGAAGGTGTTTTGTTATCTTCCGGTTCAGCAGATCTCGCGAACAAAGTTATATCGTCTAGATAAATAATATCATAATCAGGTTTTGTAATATATTCCATCATTCAATCCTCCTTATATATTATTTATTAAAATATGCTTTTGCAGATTGTGAATACTTAATAATTCTTTCACAAACAGCTGCCAATTCAGCGTCACTAGTTGATACACCCCAACCACAGTATGACTCAACACTATCATCAACTGTATATAGTAGATTTTCTGCTGTAGCTTCACCGTCGTAAACACTGCAATGTACAGTTACCTGTGCATCAACAGCTGCGAGGTCATCTACTACAATTCTTGCCACACCGTTAGCGTCAATAATTAATGGATGCTCTTCATCATCAATTCTGTATACAACATGGTGTTGCTTTGCAGATTCTCCATTGTGAGTGAATTCAACAACAACAGTAGGATCAACAAGTTTATCCATATCAACTAAGTCTAATATCATATGAACTGAAGCTTCAAGGATTAAAGCTGATGATACGCCTACATATTCAGTTGCATGAGGTCCGTACATCTTGGTTACTTTTTGATATACATAGCCTTCAGGTAATACTGATGAATCCTTTTGCTTATCAGTTAATCCACGATTAGCAAGAACTGTTTCATAGTGATTAAAATATTTCTGAGCAGCTGCACCGTAGTTAAGAACATCAACAATTAATGCCTTAAGCTTTTCGTCATTTGAATTTTCAAGCTGCCACATAGCATACTCATATATACTATCCTTTACAGTACCAATAGAAACAGCTGTATTCTCATCGTTTACATTTTCAGGCATTTCACCTGCGAATACTTGACAAGAAATCTCACAGTTCATTTCCTTAGCTGCGATGTCTTCTGCTACTACTCTATAGCTTGCGCCGTAGTTATCAGCATCGTATATCTTTGTCATATCAATTGCTACATAAGTTATTTCGTCAGGATCACCACAAGTACCTACATGGTGCTTAGTAATCATTGCAAAATAATTTACGCCATCAACAAATTGATCAACTGGGAAATAGAAGCTCATCTTAAAGTTTTCTTCTAGTAGAAGTGCTGTTTCAGCTTTTGTGAGTGTTGGAATTTCATCCTTTTCAACTGTTACAAGGCCGTTTTTGTCTGCTTCGCTTGCGCTATAGCCTGCGTTAACGAGCTCGTCAGCATATTCTGCCTTAACCTTTACTGTGTTATCATAGTCGTCTGTTGCGATAATATTACCGTTGATTGTACCTGATACTGTTACAGTATTGCCTGTTACATCAATACTTGTTGAACCAACTGCGATAGCATACATATTGTTGCCATTTGCTGTAACTGTGCTATTTGCATCAACTGTTACTGTAATATCACTTGCTTGAAGAGCGATTGCGCCGAAGCTGTTGCCCTCAACATCGTTGTTTGTGTTGTCGCCTGTTAATGTGCAACCTTCGAATGTAAATTCTGAGCCCTCAGAGCCAGCCTTTACATAAAGTGCGCTGTAACCGCTAATTGTTGTTGAGTTAGTTGCTGTTAATTCTGTCTTTACGAATGAGATAATACCGTAGCCGGACTTGCCTGCATTGATATTTACATTGCTCATTGTAACTTCTGTGCCGTTTACACTACCGCCAATTGTAAGTGGTTGTGGGTTACCGTATGATGATGTATAGTTTTCAGCTACAAGAGCTAAATCCTCAAGTGTGAGCTTAACTGCTGTACGAGTATCAACGCAACGGTTAGCGCCTACGATTGTACCGTTCTTAATTGTTGCATCAGCGTAAACCTCAAATGCTCTCTTAGCAGTTGATGTTACTGTCTTACCGTTAAGGTCGATAACAACCTTACCGTTGATTACTAAAGCTTCATCAACTGTTATATCGCAAAGAAGCTTAACTGTAGCAGTTGCATCGTTTGCAGCTCTATCAATTGCAGCCTGGAGTGTGAAGCATGAATAGAATTCACTATAGCCATTATAAGTAACGATAGCTACAATTTCTTCAATAGTGCCTGTTACAACAGTTTCATTACTAATATTGATTACGCCTGTTGCTGTAGCGTTTCTAACTGCGATTGATGGGTTTTTGTTTTCATCAAGGGCTGTGATTGAACCGCCTTTGATTGTAATTACTGTACCCTCAGCTGATACTGAACCGTTGTTATTTAGCGCAACTGCTGCATAGTTTTCATGAGTAGCATTATCAACTGATGTTAAAGCAGTATCAGTAACAGTAATTGTCATATTCTTGCCCCATACATTGAGCGCAATTTTACCGATAATATTGCTATTATTGATAACAACCTTTGCGTCATTTGATGAGCCAGGGAAGTTAACTGCATATGTTACATCTTTTCCATTAATTGTTACATTATCAAGAGTTAATGTACCATTTGTATTGTAGTTAATACCACGCTCGCTATAGCCTGATGTGAAATCAATTGTTAAATTCTTGATTGTTACATTAGCATTAGCTACTGTATTAGGAACATCAATTGCGCGGGCTTTGCCTGTGTATGTGAGTGTCTTGCCGTTACCGTCGATAACAACATTACCGTTGATTACTAAAGCTTCATTAACTGTTATATTGCGAAGAAGCTTAACTGTAGCAGTTGCATCGTTTGCAGCTCTATCAATTGCAGCCTGGAGTGTGAAGCATGAATAGAATTCACTATAGCCGTTATAAGTAACGATAGCTACAATTTCTTCAATAGTGCCTGTTACAACAGTTTCATTACTAATATTGATTACGCCTGTTGCTGTAGCGTTAGTAGCTGCGATTGATGGTTTACCGTTTTCATCAAGGGCTGTGATTGTACCGCCTTTGATTGTAATTACTGTACCCTCAGCTGATACTGAACCGTTGTTATTTAGCACAACTGCTGAATAGTTTTCATGAGTAGCCTTATCAACTGATGTGAAGTTAGAATTATTAGCAGTAATTACTACATTTTCGCCCCATACATTGAGTGCAATGCAACCGGTAAGGTTAGAATCGTTGATTTCTACAGTAGAGTTATCAGATACACCACGCATATTGAGTGCATATAAGTTGCTTTCAATTGTAAGGTTGTTGATAACAAGATCTACCTCTGCTGCCTGAATATCTATACCGTAAGCACCAGTTACAGTAATCTTATGTCCGTTACCGTCGATTGTTAAATCACTTGTAACTACGATAGATGTATTGATTTCTGCGTCAGCAAGTAATGTTAATGTATCGCCTGCTTTTAATGCCGCGAGTGCTTCTGCTAATGTCTTGTAGTAGCCTTCTACCTTACCGTTTACGATAACTGAAGCTACAAACTCTTCGATTGATTCTTGAGCTACTGTTGCGCCTGTTACTTCTACCTTGCCGTAGTTAGCCGCTGTGTCTTCGTCAACCCAAATTGCATTTACAGAGTCTGCCTTAACATTTGTGATATCAAGGTTGCTTGCTGTAATATTAGCGCCCTTTGGTGATGTTACAAGAACTGCTGCCTTCTTAGCTGTGTTGAATACTGTATCTGTAATGCTGAGTGTTACGCTTGCAACTGCATCACCAACATATTGATCAGCAATCTTAATACCGCGACCGCCGTTTGTTGCGTTGATTGCGCCGCCGTTCATTGTTACACTTTGACCGTTAGCGTTAATCCATAAGCCGTAGTAGCCGTTTGCTTCGTTGATTGTTACATTATTAAGTGTAGCGCCCTTTTGAACTGCAACTGAGTTGTTTACAGTTACATTGTT
>JAGAJV010000214.1 GCA_017625915.1 Clostridia bacterium | reverse complement strand
TAATGGACCTTGTTGATAGAATTTATGATTATTTACCAAATCCCGAATACACACACCACGGCTCAAACGGAACATTTAAAACAGCGCTTACTCTTTCTAAAATGAAGAAAACCGATGTTGAGCTTTACCCCGAGAATTTTAGAAACAGAATTTTATGTACACCGTTTTGCAGAAAAATTATGGATAGTATGCTGGATTACTACGAAACTGATAATTATATTTTTGTTCACGGCTGGATACCCTGTATTGAGGAAAAATATATAGGCAGAGAGAAAAGGTATATTTATTGGGCAAATTGGCGAAGTGCAAATCAAGCTAATTGGGAAAAGGCAAGATGGATAAATGGAATGGCAGCGCACAAATGGGGAGTAAAAGAGAAAAACAAAACCATAGTGTGTGGACATTTTCATACATCTTGGGGACACTCGGTGATAGAGGGGAAATGCCCTGAATTTGGTGAGGGCGCAGATTTTTCACCCTATTATGATGAAGGAATAATCGCAATAGACGCATGTACATCATATACAAGACATGTAAATTGTATTGTAATAGATGATTAATAGTACAATATAATATAGATATACTATATTATATATAAGAAAGCAAATTTTACTTTTGTCGAAAAAATTTCCATAAAAGGTATTGACAAAAGTAAAGTGATGTGTTAAACTTAATTTGTATAATAATCTAATTATATAGAATCTTTTAGGAGGTAGCACAATGAAGAAGTATTTAAATCCTGAATACACAAATGTAGTTGTAGTGGCTGAGGATATAGTTACAGCATCAATTTGGTCAAATGATGTGACTCCAGCTGGCGCAAATTATAAGATAACAGCTAACTATAAGGTTGATGAAAACAAGCAAATCATTAAAGACGAAGATCCTACAGCGACAGTTTATGGTGATCTAACTACTCTTATTGGCAATTCCAATCTTGGTATTTAATCCAAAAAAGCAAATCCCTTCATTTATGAAGGGATTGTTTTTTATTTATTTAGCAAAAATAGCAAGACAAACTAAGTCTTGCTATTTTTATTATTGCATTATGCTTGAAAGCTTGCGTATTGCTTTATTTATCCTCTTTTTTATTCCGTCCTCGGTATATCCAAGCTTTAAGCCGATCTTCCAATAAGGTATTCCGTTTACCAGGTTATCTAAAACGATTGCTTTGTCAAGGGGGTCAAGCTGATTTATTGCTGACATATATTTAGCCTCAATTTCTGTTGCTTCCTTAATATATTCCTCAATGCTCATAAGACCCATAATTCTTTTTGTTGTCCTTATTTGCTCCTTTACCTTATCAGTCAAGGCAAGTCTTGAAAGCGTCTCAATTCTTTGCTGATAGCGCTCCTGCACGCATTTTAGCGCTTCAATAATATGTATTGTTTTTTTAAGCTGTCTTAAATCCTTTTTTATAGTATTAATATTCATATTTTTCCTTATATTTTAGGTGTTAGTTAGATGCTTTAGAGTGGAAAAAGCTCTAACCTTTGGCTACTTGCGACTAACTACTGGCTTAATTTCCAAAATATCAAGGATTTCTAAGCTACTTAAATCCTTGATACAATCATAATGAATCCTTTCCTGCTTAAAATCAAAAAAGCGTTGCTCCTTGTAAATACTATTACCGCACACTGAGCATTTATCCAAAGAGGCATTTTCGTAAAACGGACACATAGCGCTATGCGGTATGTCATTACAAATATAACACATTAAAAATTTACCTCTTAGTATTGATTTTTTGAAAAAATAGTGTATAATGTACTTAAGAAAAATAGTATTTTAACGGGGTAAATACTTAAGATTTCTTGAGTAAATACATTTTACACCATTAAGTACTATTTGTCAATAGGAAAATGAAAAAAGAGGTACAAATGTACGACAGATTTTTAGCCATATTAAAAAGCAAGGGCTTAAGCGCATATAAGGTATCTAAGGAAACAGGGGTATCCCAAGCAACACTTACAAGCTGGAAGAATGGAAGCTATGTGCCAAAATATGACAAGCTAAAGAAAATAGCAGATTATTTAAATATAGATGTAAGCGAGCTGACAGGGAATAATAACTACGAGGCTAATAGAGTGCCGATTATCGGTCAAATTGCCTGTGGCGCACCAATTTTAGCAAGCGAAAATATTGAGGGCTATGCGCCTGCCTGTTACGGCGTAAGGGCAGATTTTTGCCTGTTTGCAAGGGGCGATAGTATGATAGGCGCAAGGATATATGATGGGGACCTTGTATTTATAAAAAAGCAATCAATGGTGGATAATGGTGAAATTGCGGTAGTCTTAATTGAGGACAGTGCAACTCTTAAAAGAGTATATTATTATCCCGAGCAAAATAAGCTGATATTAATGCCTGAAAATCCCAAATATGAGCCGCTTGTTTATGTAGGCGACGAGCTTAATCAGGTGGAGATTTTAGGTAAGGCAGTATCATTTTCTGCGAAAATAGGATATAGGGGATAGGATGTAGGATATAGGGGGAAGAGAATGAAGCTTTTATTAGGCAGACCGAAAACAAATGAGGGAAGACTTGACAAGGAAATCAGAGTATATGATTTACTTGATAGTCTTGGAATTGAATATTACAGAATAGACCATAATCCTGCAAATCATTTTGAGGATTGCGAGGAAATTGAAAAGGCTTTAGATAATGTGCTATGCAAGAATTTATTTCTGTGCAATAGGCAAAAAACTAAGTTTTATATGCTTATGATGCCTGCGGACAAGCATTTTAAAACAAAGGAGCTATCTAGTCAGATTGGCTCTTCAAGGCTATCCTTTGCAGAAAGCGAATATATGGAAAAATTCCTTGATGTTACCCCTGGCTCTGTAAGCATTATGGGGCTTATGAACGATAAGGAAAACAATGTGCAATTGCTAGTTGACGAGGATGTACTAAAGCCCGTATATGTGGGCTGTCACCCCTGTATCAACACATCAAGCATCAGACTAAAAACCAAGGATATGTTTGAAATATATCTAAAGGCAGTTAATCACGATTATATAACCGTTCACCTTGTTGGTGAGGAATAAGACTAGCCGTCAGCAGATAGCCATTAGCAGTTAGCTGGCTAGATTATGTTAAATATAATAAAAACCTATGTAAATGAAGAAATTCAAATACATAGGTTTATTTTTTAAACTGATAGCTAGCGGCTGCCTGCTGACGGCTATCTGCTATCTCTTCGCCCTTTTGGCAATAGTATCCTTTAGCGCCTCGATAAAATAGTCAGCTTCCTCGATAGTATTATCTGGGCAAAGGCTAACTCTAATTGCGCTATCTGCCATTTTTGTGTCTAAGCCAAAGGCAGTAAGAGGGTTGGTTGATTTTTTTGGAGTGTTTGAGGAGCAGGCAGAGCCACTTGATACATAAATACCCTTAGAGGATAAATCGTGCAAGGCAATCTCGCTTCTTATGCCTATAATGCTCATATTTAAAATGTGAGGAGCGCTATTTTTAGGCAAATTTAGCGACACTCCCTCGGTATTTTGTAGCTTTTCTATAAGATACGAGCGAACTCTGCTCATTTGTGTAATTTCCTTATCCAAATTAGCATAATGCTCCTTAGCTGCCTCGCCAAAGGCAGAAATTCCATACACATTTTCAGTGCCGGAACGGAAATTTTCCTCCTGTCCACCACCTAAAAATAGCGGAACAACCTTTTTTTGCTTTATAATCTCGGGTGAAATATAGAGAGCACCAACACCCTTAGCTCCATTAATCTTATGTGCGCTTAAGGAAATTAAGTCTGCGCCCAGTGATTTTTTTGTAAATTTCACCTTCATATATGCTTGCACACAATCTGCGTGAGTTACACAAGCAGGGGATAATTCCTTAACAATTTTAAATGCCTCGGGCAAATTATATAAAGCGCCCGTTTCGTTATTTACATACATAAATGTAGCTAAAATCGCACCCTGTGCGTTTCTTTTAATAAATTCAAGGTCTATTTCGCCCTCTTTTGTTGGCACTCTTACTATCTTAAAGCCTTTTTTCTCCAGATGCTCAAGCGGAGCAGAAACAGATGCGTGCTCGCTATCCGTAGTAAGTATCTTTTCGCTACCGTTTCTAGCCTTAGCAAGCACAGAGCCAAGTATTGCAATATTATTAGCCTCAGTGCCACCGGATACGAAGATTAGCTCACCCCTTGTGCCTCTTTGCACGCCTAGAGTGTTTAAAATTATGCTTCTTGCTTCATCTAAAATATGCTCGGCATCAAGCCCGATTTTATGTAATGAGGAGGGATTTCCAAAATGCAAATCCATTACCTCATTCATTTTTCTTTTTGCGCCACTTGAAATTTTAGTTGTAGCGCTATTATCAAAATAAATTTCCATATTAGTTAAACCTGAAATTGCTTGTAATTTTATCAATATCAGCTTGATATATGCTCATATCACAGCCACTCTTGAAGGTAAAGGTCATAATATATAGGCTAGCGCGATGCATTGTAAAAAACACCTCATAATCGTACACATTATCCCCCATTTTAACGGAATATGTGTATTTTTTTGCATCATTTTCACCTAGCTTAAAATCCTTTCCCTCTTCCTTAAAGATTAAAATCTCTGACTTTAAAAATTCAACGCTTTCCTTTTCACCTGTTATAACCTCACCCTTATCGTTTAAGGGGATTTTAGATGCGTCAAATGCGTTAAAAAGCTGAAGCTTGTATTTGTTCCACCATAGGTCAAAATCGTAGCTGTTAATGTTCCATTGCATTACATTTATGTTTGTTTTGTCGCTTCCGCTAACATATGCAGAGGAAATTGTTCCGCCTGTTTTTTCTATAGTCCAGCTGTTTGGAACAAACAAGCAATAGTCAACAATTTCTGTGTCAGATGTGCATTTCATTCCCTCTGGTGTATTTTCAACCTCAAAGGAAACGCCCTCGCCCTCAGTTAAGCTATCATTAAATTTAAAGTTATCTGTGATTTTTTTAATATTGTCCTTATGCTTTTCGTCGGAATAGGTAATAGTATCGTTATTTTTTACACCTGTGTAGGTAAAGGTGAATACATAAGCACTATTTCCCTTTAAAACGCCGATAAGCTCATATTTAAAATAGCTACCCTCGCCAAAGCTGGCAGTAAAAATATGCTTCTTGGCATTTAAGCCGCCTATAACAATATCCTCATTTTCACTTAAAATATTTAAATCCTTAAACATTGAGGATAGCGATTTTTTATAGGTTGTCCACCAATTATCAAGGCTGTCAAAGGCTTGCTTTTGAAGATTTACGCTGGTTAAATCATTTTTTGATGCGTGGGCAGATGTGATTCTATCAGTGCTGCTGTCAATTACCCACTCACTTGGAACAAATAGAGAGTATTCAACAAGTGATGTATCAGATGCCAGCTTCATTCCCGCCGGTACTCCGTCGTCCGAGCAGGAGGCAACGCAGAAAATAATGCAAAGCAGTAAAAGCACAGTTATAATTAATTTTCTTTTCATAGTTCGTCCCTTCGGTTTCCCCTTATCTCAATCAAAGCTTATTGCAAAGTGATATGGCTAGCTTAAGCGCCTCTTTTACATCCCCCATATCAATCATTTCAACATTTGAGTGGATAAATGCAGATGGAATAGAGATAACGCCAACTCTTGCGCCCTTGCCCGCAACCTGCATAGAGGATGCGTCAGTGCCACCGTAAAGCAAAATTTCGTCTTGGTACTTAATCTTGCCCTCTTTTGCAATTTCACGCATTTTGCAGGCTAAATCGTAGCTGCAAATTACGCCGGAGTCCTTAATCTTTATAGCACAGCCGCCGCCTAGCTTAACCTCCATAGGCTTGCTTCCCGGCTTATCCCCTGTGCCTGTAACATCAAGTGCAATTCCAATATCAGGAGCGATAGAATAAGAAGCAGGCTTAGAGCCTCTTCCGCCTACCTCCTCCTGTACACTGAATACAAAATAAAGGTCGTTAGGTGATTTTTTTATTGTTTTAATCGCCTCAACTAAAATAGCGCAGGCAATTCTATCGTCAAAGGGTCTGCCAATATAGCGATTACCCTGTAGTCGTCTTAGCTTTGGCTCTAATGTAAAGTATTCGCCGATTGCAACCTTCCTTTCGGCAGATTTTTTATCCTTAGCGCCAATGTCAATATATGTGTCCTCAGCCTTTGGAACACCGTCCTTGCTTGATGGCACAAGCACACCGTGTACACCGTTTTCTGAAATTACCTCGGAAAATGAGGCTGATAAAAAGTTAATTCCACCGATAGGAGCTATATGTATAAAGCCCTTATCGTCAATGCTTGTTACAAAAAAGCCTATTTCGTCCATATGAGCGCAAAGCATAATTTTCTTGCCGTTACCTCTTTTGTGGGCGATTAAATTTCCCATATTGTCAGTAGATACCTCGTCACAATATGGCTCGATTTCATTTTTAATTACCTCTCTTATTTTATCCTCTCTACCGGACACGCCTGAGGTAAACATTAATTTTTTTAGTAAATCTATCATAAGTTTTCTCCTTCGTCGAAAACAGCCGTCAGTGATCAGCCGTTAGCAGTTAGTTCTTATTCTCAATTAAAGCAATTAAAGCTTGATATATGCTTTCAAAATCATTTTTATGAATTACATTTGATGCAGAGTGAATATATCTTGATGGAGCAGACATAACGGCTACCCTTGTGCCGAATGCGCTTCTTTGAATATTGCCTGCGTCGTTTCCGCCGGATACATACTGCTTGATTTGATATTTTATATCCTTGCTTTTGCACATATTCATAATTTCAGTGATAAATTCCTTATCGTAAATTGTGCCCTTGTCTGCAAAGGAAATAGCTCCGCCGTCGCCTAATTTAGCAACCAGCTTTTCATTTGGCGCACCACAAATATCGCCAACAGCAGTTGACTCAATTACAAATGCATAATCAGGCTTAATTTGCTCGCTAGCTAAAAATGCGCCAGAATAGCCAACCTCTTCCCGTGTGGTAAATGCAAAATATAAATCATAATTTAATGTATAGCTGTTTTGGCAAATTTCCTTGATTGCTTGACACATAATAGCACAGCCAAGACGGTCGTCAAGGGCTTTACCTTTAATAAATCCGTCACCAAATTCCTTAAAGTCGGAAATAAAGGTAAATAGATCCCCTAGCTGAATTAGATTTTCAGCCTCCTCCTTAGTGTCACAGCCAATATCTATATACATATCGCTTGCTTTTGTAACTGCTTTTCTTTCCTCAGCGCTTTGTAAATGAATAGGCTTAGAAATAATAGCGCCCTTTATTCCGTTTTCAGAGACAACTCGCTTAGAGGACATAACAAGAGGGTCAATGCCACCCACATTACCAAAGCGAAGTCTGCCATTATCGCAAATTTCCGTTACCATAAAGCCAACCTCGTCCATATGAGCGCTAATCATTAATTTTGGCTTGTCCTCTGCCGGAATATGAACAATATAAGCGCCAATTTTGTCTATGTAATCTTCAAATTGATGGCTAAAAGGCTTTAGCTCCTCTATAATCATTTCTCTGACAGGCTTTTCATATCCTGTAGGACCAAAGGCTAAGGAAAGCTTTTTTAATAATTCTAGCATATTTCCTCCTCCTTTGTTTTTGCTATAATTGATAAAATATCGCTTAAATAAGCAATATCCTGTAAATTCACACTTTCACAGGTGGTGTGCATTGACTTTAAAGGTAAGCTCATTACCACATTTCTTGCTCCCTTGCCTGTAATGG
This sequence comes from Clostridia bacterium, assembly GCA_017625915.1. Lineage (GTDB taxonomy): Bacteria > Bacillota > Clostridia > Oscillospirales > CAG-272 > RGIG2000. The sequence continues at coordinate 5,681 of JAGAJV010000214.1, read as the reverse complement.
ATAAAATATCGTTATTTGTACCTGTGCCCATTGGCTCAACTACTATTTGACAAGGAATATTGTTTTCCTTAGCAAGCCTTACAATTCCGCGAGACAATTCTCTGTCTGTAAGCGTAGAGAGGTCAACGCTAGGTCCCTTTTTACATTCGATTGAATGTCTTTTTTCAATATCCGGCTCATATGCAAAATTTACATCAGTAGTAATTACAATATCAGGCTCAATATTAAAGCACGCAACTCTCGTTTGCATTCTGCCAACCTCCTCGCCTGCTGAGATTACAATGTAAACATCATATTCAAGCTGACTGCGCTCTATACCTGCTATGGCATTGATGCAAGCAGTGGCACAGGAGCGATTATCAAGATATGAGGACATAACATATCCGTTTTCCATTTCCATATATTCGCCGTTAATTGTGGCAGTGTCGCCTATGGAAAGGATTTTTTCAAGCTCATCCTTCTTGTAGCCTGTGTCAATTAAAATGCTTTCCGTTTTTGGCACAGAGCTGTCCCCACTCTTTAGGTGAGGCGGAGTAGAAACAATTACACCGTAAATATCCTCTTTTCCGTGAATTGTAACCTCGCTTGATGGCAAAATTCTTGCATCAATTCCGCCAATATTGCAAACGGACAAAAATCCATTCTCGTGAATTTTTGTTACCATTAAGCCGATAACATCAAAGTGAGCATCAAGAAGAAGCTTTTTTGCATTATCCTTGCTTGATAGCTTAGTTAGAATAATATTTCCAACATTATCACATTCAATTAAATCAAAATATGGAGCGCAAAGCTCATTGATTGTCTTAAACTCACTGCTTTCCTTGCCTGCAACGGTAGGACAAGCAAGGAGAGCTTTTAAAATTTCCTTGATTTTTTCCATGTATTTTTCTCCTTCGTCAAAAAAAGCCGTCAGCCGTCAGCGGTCAGCCGATAGCGGTTACACTAATTTGTTGACATATTTTTTAAATAATTCTCCTCGTTCCTTATAGCTTGAAAACATATCAAAGCTGGCAGAGGCAGGGCTAAGAAGCAGACTGTCACCGGACTTGCATAAATTATAGCCTAAGGTAACTGCTTCCTTTAAATCGTTTACTATATATATTTTATCCACATAATTATTAAGCGAGGCTAAAATTTTATGCTTATTCTCACCTAAAAGTATAACAGTGCTTAAATGATTTCTTAAAGCATCATAGGATAAATTCTTATCACTACCGCCTAAAATAACAACACATTTACCCTTATCAAAGCAGGAAAGGGTCGCTATTGTGCGAGAGGGGGTAGAGTCAACTGAGGAATTATAAAATTTAATTCCCTTTAATTCTCTTACCAATTCAAGTCTGCTTGCAACACCATTAAAATTGCAAATTGCATTTTCAAGCTCTTCTAAGGAAGCATATTCATATGTAGCAAGCATTGAGGCAAGCGCATTTAAAAGGTTAAATTTGCCCATTAGCTTTATTTTGTCAGTGGCAAATAGCTTTTTGCCCTTTAGACAAAAGCATCCGTCCTTAATATAAGCATCACATGGGTGATTTAAGGAAAAATAGCATACATTACCGTACTTTTTACCTATTTTTCGCAAAGCCTCATTGTCGTAATTTAAAATTATGCGTTTTGCATTTTTAAGTAAATTTTCCTTGGCTCTGATATATTCGTCCATATCCCTGTGCCAATTTAAATGATTTTCTGTAATTCCTGTAATAATGGCAGCATCGCATTTTGGGGAGCTGTCAATTAATTGAAAGGAGGAAAGCTCGCTAACAATAAAATCATAGCCACCCTCTAAAGCACTAATTAAGGGGCTGCCAATATTTCCGCCTAAGTAAGCATTTTTATGCTTTAATATTTCATATATTAGACTGGAGGTGGTAGTTTTTCCGTCTGAGCCTGTTATGCAAATTTTTGTCCCCGTCAGCTTATTTAAAGCATAGGTGGCCTCGCAAAAAACAGGACTGTGTGTCTTAATTTTGTCAGGCCTTATTACAGGAGAGCGAAAAACTATGTCCTCATTACACCTTAAATATCCGTCACCGAATATGGCTTTTGCGCCATTTGGCACAGAAATTTTATTTTCATTATGTATAGTAATATTGCATGTGTCCTTAAAATGCTCATAAATAGCTTTATTAGACACGCCAAAGCCAACAAGACCTACATCCATAATCCCTCACACTATATTATATATAAAAATATCACATATTTCAATAGCTTTTACAAATTTAATAATATGTCAATAATCTCGCCAAAGGAGTAGCCAAGCTCCTTAAAAAGCATAGGATACATGCTAATTGAGGTGAAGCCGGGCAGTGTGTTGATTTCGTTAAAATATACCTCGCCATCTGAGGCTACAAAGAAATCAAGACGGGAAAGCCCGCTACAGCCAAATAAGCAAAATAGCTTTCTTGCGCTTTCCTTTATCTTATCTGTAACCGAGTCAGATAGGGGAGCAGGAATTTGATATTTTGTGTCCTCATTTATGTACTTTGTATTGTAATCATAAAATTCGCTATCATAGGATAAAGAGCCAACCTCGCTAAAAATAACCTCACCGTTAGGTAGCTCCAAGGCTCCAATTTCACATTCAACTCCATCTATATATTCTTCAATAAGCACCTTGTTAGAATATAAAAACGCTTCCTTGAGGGCGCGATATAAATTGTCAGCCTTATCCACCTTGCAGGCTCCTCTTGACGAGCCGGATAAAGCAGGCTTTACAAATACAGGGAAGATGATTTTATTAGTATCCTTAAGTATAGAATAAAAGTCACGCATTTGGTGCTTATTTATGCAAATGCCATTTGCAGCATTAATACCCTCGCCTTTAGCCAGTAGCTTGCATAAATGCTTATCCATACATAAAAATGAGGAAAAGCTATCACAACCCACTATTTTTATATTAAGGCTCTCAAAAATCCCCTGTAATCGCCCATCCTCACAAAATGTACCGTGCATGACAGGAAATATAACATTAATTTTACCTAAATTATCCACACACCCCGTTGAAAAATCTATCCTTATCGGTTCTGTGTGCTCCTGCCAGCAGTCCTTTAAAATCTCCTCGTTATCCCCCAAAAATTTAAACCATTTCCCGTCCCTTGTAATGCCTATTTTTGTAATTATGTACTTATCTGTGTCTATATTTTCAAGCACAGAGTAGGCAGAACGCAGAGAAACCTCATATTCCTCGCTTTTTCCGCCAAAAATTATGCAAACAGATTTTTTCATTAAATCACCTCTACAATATTTTATGCAGATAGAAAAATATTGATAGTAAGGGAACAAAGCACATTTTTGTAGGAAAGGTTTTTCTTACGTTGATTTGATAAAAATTATTTACATTATTACTTGACAAATTTATATTATTCTGTTATAATACATTACGCACATGCTACTATGGCTCAGATGGTAGAGCACATCCTTGGTAAGGATGAGGTCGCCGGTTCGATTCCGGCTAGTAGCTCCAAAATCCCGCACGCAAGTGTGGGATTTTTACTTATTTACTTTTCACTATTATTTATTAACTACTTCCGACAAAGGAGGAAGCTATGTCCCAATCAAGTACAAATCCATTTAAGTATAGCGACACAAACAAGCGCTATTATACATATGAATATTACCTAAGGCATACCTTTGGTGAAAAATGCGCTAAAATCACTCTTGATTGTGGCTTTAGCTGTCCTAATATTGACGGTACTATAGGCTATGGAGGCTGTATATACTGCGGCAGTGGAAGTCGCAGTGTAAATTGCAAAGAGGTAAAAGCGCCCTATGAGCAGTATAAGCTAGGCGTCGAAATGGCACAACGAAAATGGAATGTAAAAAAGTTTATTCCGTATATGCAGGCATACACAAATACACACACATCCCCTGAGAATTTAGAGAAAATAGTTAATGAAATAGCTAGCTATGAGGGTGCGGTAATGCTGGATATAGCAACAAGGGCCGATTGTCTTGAAAATGAAAAAATTCTAGTGCTTAAAAAATTAGCCGAAAAAATTCCTGTAACGGTAGAGCTGGGATTACAATCCTCAAACGATAATACCGCCAAAATAATTAACAGAGGACACGATTTTTCCACCTTTGTTGATTGCTTTAACAGAATAAGAGCACTTGCCCCCGATATAAAAATTGGCATCCATATTATAAACGGCTTACCTAATGAAAATTATGAGGATATGATGAAAACAGCCTATGATGTGGCTGAATTACACCCCGATTTAGTAAAAATTCATTTACTGCATGTCATAGAGGGAACGGTCCTTGCAAAAATGTACAAAAATGGGGAATATGTGTCGTTAAACCGTGATTTTTACATTCAAACAGTGTGCGATCAGCTTGAAATTTTACCAAGCGATACAGTAATCGAAAGATTAACAGGCGACGGAATAGCTGACGGACTCCTCGCACCCGAATGGTCACGAAAGAAAACTACAGTTATAAACGATATTGATAAGGAGTTGTTTAAAAGAAAAACCTTTCAAGGCTTTTCTTTTTAGTGACCGCTAACCACTAATCAATAAAGCTCTTGACAACCAAGGTCTTTCGCACTATAATTAAGAAAAACGCTTTGGAGGAATAACAAATGAATATATTATGCATAGGCAACAGCTTTTCCCAGGATGCTACAAGATACCTGCATCAAATCTCGGATGATGAGCTTTATGTAAGAAATTTATATATCGGCGGATGCTCGCTTGAAAGACACTACAACAATATAATTGAAGATAAGGCAGATTACGGATACGAAAAAAACGGCAGATTTCTTCGTGAAATTTCAATTAAGGAAGCGCTAGGCAAGAAAAAGTGGGATTTTATCTCTGTGCAACAGGTAAGCCACCTTTCAGGAATGGCTGAAACCTATGAGCCATATTTACCGTATATTCTCGGCTACATTAAGGGAATGTGCCCAAATGCAAAAATTGTATTCCATAGGACTTGGGCATATAGCGATTATTCCAATCACGAGGGCTTTGTAAATTACGGTAATTCAAGACCGAAAATGTTTGATGCAATAGTTAAAGCGTCAACTGAAATTTGTAAAAAATATAACCTTGATATTATCCCAAGCGGTGATGCTGTTGAGGAAGCGAGAAAGCTACCAGAATTTGACGAAAAAACACATCCAATCACCCGTGACGGCTTCCATTTGTCCCTTGATTATGGCAGATACCTTGCAGGACTTGTAATGTTTAAGTTCTTTACAGGCAAGGACGCAACCAAGGTAACCTATGAGCCGGATAATACAGACCACGAAATTTGCGAAAAGCTGAAGCTTATAGCTGAGAAAACACAAGCGAAGCTTGAATTTTAGTGGTCGGTGGCTAGCGGTTGGTAGATTCATTGTGTAGAACACAAAAAATTAAATTAGCCTATGTGTTTTTTGCATAGGCTTTTTTCGTTATAGAAAAAAGTAATTTCTAACCACTAACCACCAACCACTAATCACTACAATAGCAAAATGCACAAAACCGTCCTTGGTTTTGTGCATTTTTGTAGTAAATGTTTGTGCAAAAATACAAAAATCGGCAAAAAAATTTTCTGTGATTGAAAATATATATTTTATATGCTATAATATATACGCAAACAAACGGCTTTATGCCGATGCAATTATTCATTGAAAACAAAAAGGAGTAAAACACAATGAAAAAGAGTACATTAACAAAGCTTATTTGTCTTGC
>JAGAJV010000213.1 GCA_017625915.1 Clostridia bacterium | reverse complement strand
GCCTGCCTCGGTGGTGTTTGATACGATAAAGCGATAGTCCTTATTTTCTGCTAATTTTATGTAGCTGTCAAAATCGTCATAAGGCTTTACGCAATTTGCAATTACATCTATTTTCTTTATATCAACGCCCTCTATGCCACGACATAAATGTGTATAAACACAGCCTTGCTCTGTTAGCACATCGCAAAGTCCGTTTTTAATTGGCTGAACTACTGTAACGCCACAGTTAAGGTCTGCTTTTTCGTTGGCGATTTGAAGCATCCAATCAACAAAGCCACGAAGAAAGCCGCCCTCTCCAAATTGAATTACCTTTAAATCTCTCATTTATTTTTCCTCTGCGTACTTGTGGTAAAGCTCTTTAATCTTGAAGTATGCCAGCTTCGGATTTCTGTACTCATCCACAATACCCTTGTTGTTAAAGTATCTTGCACGGTTAATATCCATTGATGGTGAGGTGCGGATATTTGCAAATTGCCATGGATATGTACCCACCATATAAGGTGTTTTATGGAATAGCTCGATAGTATATTCAAATAAATCTCTTTGATATTCCTCGCTCCATTTTACAGTATCAAACGGAGTATGGTAGCCTGCAAGAGCCGCAGCGCCAAATTCACTCATAAGAACAGGCTTATCCTCCCAGCCCATTTCCTTACGGCGCTCTGTAAACTGCTCAATCATCTTTTCCCAATCCTTCCAGGTTCCGTCATAGCCACCGTATCTGTACCAGCCGTGATAGATATTAATTGAAATAATATCATCAAAGCCCATATCGTTATCCTTCATTGGATGACATGATGCGTGAGTGATAAGACGGTTACCACCGTTTGCTCTTAAATACTTGCTCCACTTTTCGGAAACATGGTATGAGTTAGGAGAATATGTAGGAATTTCGTTATGCAAGCCCCAAAGAACGATTGATGGGTGGTTATAGTAATACTTAACCATTTCCTGATGCATTTTAAAGCCCTTTTCCATCAGCTCCTCATTAAGTAAGGATGCTTCACTGAAGCCAACGCCCCACATTGGAATTTCACTCCAGAACATAATACCCCTTGCATCAAGCATATCAACGAAAATCTGTGAGTTTGGATAGTGTGAGCCACGAACTGTGTTACAGCCCATATCCAAGATAAGGTCAAGGTCCTTCTTCATAAGCTTTGCAGGGAAGGCAAAGCCCCAATCAGCCTGCTCCTCATGTCTGTTTACGCCTAAAAATTGAATTTTTTCGTTATTTAAAAGAACGCTGACATCCTTAACCTCAATTTTTCTGAAGCCAACCTTGTCAATTAAATCGTCTGTATCGGTTGATGCTACAACTGTGTATAGATTTGGCTTATAAATGCCCCATAATTCAACATTTTCAAGGGTGAAATCAGGTGTTTTAACTGTTTTCTTTTCATAGCCCTGTAATGTTATCTGCTCGTTATAGATAACTGTGTCGCCTACCTTAACGGATACGCCTGATGTACATTCGGTGCTGTCTGCGTTATATAGCTCAAGCACAGAGCTAACGGTTGCATTTTTAAGGTCGCTTGAAAGCTCATATGTAAGGTGATTTAAGAGGATAGAAATGCCCTTTAGCTCGTTTGCCTCAACATCTCTTGCAATACCGCCATAGTTAAACCAGTCGGTATATCTTTGTGGGAAGGAATTTGCGTCAATGCGGTTATCTGCTCTTACGGTTAAGGTATGGTAGCCCTCCTTTACATCATTTACAATAATCTCGAACTGTGTAAATGCACCGTAATGCTCACCTATCCATTTTCCGTCAAGCCAAGCATCTGCCTTTGACATAACGCTTCCAAAATCAAGCTTAAGTGTACCGCCCCTTGTTAGGAATTTCTTTTCATACCAAGCAACACCCTCGTAGTTAAGAAGTCCCAATTCGTTATTCCAGCAGGAAGGAACTGTTACATATTCGCCGTCGGTAAGTCCGTTTTGCCAGCCTTGGCTTTCGCCTTCATTTTCCTTATCCAGCTTAAACAGCCAAGTGCCATTTAAGTCAATTACGCTCCTTTTTTCGTGCTCGTTAAATAATCTTTTCATTTTAAAACCTCCTCGAATTTTTTATAATATAAGTATAGCACAAAGAAATTTGTTATTCAATATTAAGTCTGCATCTTGACAAAAAGTTTTATTGGGTTTATACTTATTTTGTCAGTAAAATTTAAGGGGTAATTTATGAAAATTGTAAATAAAAAAGCTGAAAATGTAAAGATTGCATATATCGGAGGTGGCTCACGCGGTTGGGCTTGGGGGCTTATGAGCGACCTTGCCTCAAACGAGGATATGAGTGGCGATGTTTACTTATACGATATTGATTTCGAGGCTGCTAAAGCCAACGAAATTATAGGCAATAAATTTAATTTCTGTGAAGATGCAAAATCAAAGTGGAGCTATAAGGCGGTTGAAACCGCAAAGGAAGCAATGACAGACGCTGACTTTGTTGTAATCTCTATTCTTCCCGGTACCTTTGATGAAATGGAAAGCGATGTTCACACTCCGGAAAAGTACGGAATTTATCAATCTGTAGGAGATACAAGCGGTCCCGGCGGAATTGTAAGAGCTATGCGTACTATCCCTATGTTTGAGGAAATCGCAAATTATATTAAAGAATACTGCCCAAACGCTTGGGTAATTAACTATACTAACCCTATGACACTATGCGTTAAGACTCTTTATAGAGTATTCCCAGAAATTAAGGCATTTGGATGCTGTCATGAGGTTTTCGGAACTCAAAGACTGCTTACATGGGTAGTTGAGGAATTCCTTGGCAAAAAGGCTACAAGAGATGAAATTAAGGTAAATCCTGTTGCGGTGAACCACTTTACCTGGCTGACAAGCGCTGAGTATGAAGGTATTGACCTATTCCCATATTACGATAAATACTGTGATAAATACGCTGACGGACTTCCCGCAAAGCCCGATAACAACTGGATGAACAACCACTTTGCTTGCGCCGGCAGGGTAACCTTTGACCTGTTCAAAAGATTTGGCTATATTTCCGCAGCAGGCGATAGACACTTGGCAGAATTCTGCCCCGGTAAGTGGTATCTTGAAAGCCCTGAAAGAGTTAAAGAAATGAAATTTGGTCTAACTCCTGTTTCTTGGAGAAAAGAGGACCTCAAGAATCGTCTTGAAAGAAGCCGTAGGCTACTTAGTGGCGAGGAGGAGGTTAAAATTTGTACAACCGGCGAGGAGGGTGTTAACCAAATGCGTGCTCTTCTTGGTCTTTGCGATTTAATTACAAATGTTAATATTCCAAACAAGGGACAAATTCCAAATCTTCCCCTTGGCGCAGTTGTTGAAACAAATGCTATATTTCGCGTAAACGAGCTTAGACCTGTTTTAGCGGGGGAAATTCCAGCTGAGATTTACCCACTTGTTTCTAAAATTTGCTCTGAGCAGGAGGCTGTTTCCAAGGCTATTGCAAATCGTGATATTGAGGCTATTTTCAATGCCTTTGCATCTGACCCGCTTGTAACCTGCAATATCAGCGACGCAAGAAAGCTATTTGACGAAATGGTTGAAAATACTAAAAAATATTTAACTGACTACAATTTATAAAATAAAAAATCCCTCAAAGACAATGAGTCTGATTGAGGGATTTTTTTGTTTTCGGTAGGCTTTTTTCTTCCGTGTTTTATCACCTTTTTGCTTTTATGATAAGAAAATTAGGCTTTATGTATTCCTTGACTATTTCGGGGAATTTTTCTATCGCCCAGCCTTCAGGCAGTGGCTCGCAAACGGTGTCGATTACAAAGCCTGATTTTGCAAGGGAGGTTATTATTGCGCCTAGAGTTCTATGATATTTAATTACATCAGTATCAAGCCATTTTATATATCTTTTGCCCATTTCGTTATAGTTTGACATTGTGTAGGACACTCTTTTTCCGTTTTCGTAATTAAAATGCCCCTTACCGTCTATTGTGGCAGTTACAATCGGGTGCTCCTGTGAAAATAAAAGATAGCCACCCTCATTTAGCCTTGAATATATTTTTTCGCAAAATTCACTAAATTTTTCCACATAGTGAAACGCAAGGGAGCTATAAATTACATCAAATTTTTCCTCCAGCTTATCAATATCGTTCATGCTCATATTGATATAGCTTATTTTTTCGTCACCTGCTTCGCTTATGGCAACATCAAGCATTTTTTTGGAAATGTCTATTCCAACGACACGCCTAGCGCCCTTTTTCACAAAATCAAGGCAATTGTGACCGTAGCCACAGCCTAAATCAAGAACGCTTTTATCCTTTAAGTCAGGCAATAATTTTGCCAT
>JAGAJV010000212.1 GCA_017625915.1 Clostridia bacterium | reverse complement strand
TAAGCCTTTTAGCAATACTGGATGCAGAATCTACGAAAATATCGCAGAATTTCACAAGGAAAAATACACCTACTGCTAAAAGCACAATAAAGCTGATTATTTGATAGGGCGTGGCCCAGTTGAGTATAAAGTTAAACATAATATTCCTTTAATAAGTGGCTAGTGGTTAGTTGTTAGTATTTACATCTAACGCACCTGCAAAAAAATAGCCACTAATAGATTTGTTTTTAAATTGATATTGTGGTCGTCATATAGCTGCTTTATAGGTTTTTTAGTAAAGACTATCTTCTAGCCACTAACCACCAACCACTAACCACTATTTTTCGATAGTTAATTTAATTACATTCCCTAAGCCATTTAGCTTAAAGTATGGCGGGGTTCTTACATAGTGTGCATTTTTGCCCTCTATACGGTAGGAGTCAACATTCCAAGGGTCAGCCATTGAAAGCTTGCTTCCGTCGCAGAGAAGTGTTGCACATTTGATTTTTTCAGGGATACCGTAAATAGCAATATGCTCGCCACTGTGGTCTTGAATGTAGAGATAGTAGGCATCCTCACTCTTGGTAATTCTGCCGAACTCGTGCTTTTCAAGTCCTGAGTAGGTGCAATTATAGACACATTCCCCGTTTAATTTCATCCAATTACCAACCTCGGTAAGAATTTCTACGCTCTTTTGAGGTATATTACCACGAGCATCAGGACCTACATTTAAAATCAGATTCCCACCCTTAGATACGCACTGTACAAGCATATTAATAACATTTGTAGCGTTTTTATAGTCGTTATCACGCTGACTGTAGCCCCAGCTGTTGTTTAAGGTCATACAGGTTTCCCAAGGAATAGGATTGCCCTTATAATCTAAAACGCCCATAGCAGGTATCATTTGCTCCGGTGAGCCAAAATCGCCAACATAAAGCGGCTTGTCCTCTGCCTTGATATCACCGCCCAAACGGTCGTCAATAATAACATCAGGGTTGATTTCACGCACCATTTTAATTAGCCTTGTAGCCTCCCACCTTTCACCTGTCATATCGTCATAATGGAAGTCAAACCACAAAATGTCAATCTTGCCATAATTGGTCATAAGCTCTCTTACTTGGTTGTGCATATACTCGATGTATCCTTCAAAATGCTCGCCATAATGCTTGTAATTCTCATTACCGCGCATTGGATGGTGTGCATCATTATATGCAGGATAGTCCGGATGATGCCAGTCTAATAGAGAATAGTAAAAGCCTATCTTAATTCCCTCAGCACGAAATGCCTCAACATATTCCTTAACTAAATCTCTTTTGCAAGGAGTGTTAGTTGATTTAAAATCTGTATATTTACTGTCAAAAAGGCAAAATCCGTCGTGATGCTTGGTTGTAAGCACTGCGTATTTCATTCCTGCCTCTTTAGCAAGCCTTGCCCACTCCCTTGGGTTATAGTCAACAGGGTTAAAGGTATCAAAATACTCCTGATATTCCTCGTCAGTTACTCTGTCAACGCTTCTTATCCATTCGCTTCTTGAATCTCTTGCAGGAATTGCGTAAAGTCCCCAGTGAATAAACATACCAAATCTTGCGTCAGTAAACCATTTTATTCTTTTTTGTCTTGATTCCTTTGAGTTCATATTATACCTCACTATGTTCGGTTTTTAGCCGTTAGCCCCCAGCAATTAGCTGCCAGCAAGTAACTAGCTAGCCACTGACAGCTAGTCGCTAGCTGCTGTAATAATTTTACCCCATGACCGAAGCCACGGGGTAAATTTATTTATAGGGTAAAATTATTTGCGTGGATTCTTAATAGCTGCTTGAGCTGCTGCAAGTCTTGCAATTGGAACTCTGTATGGAGAGCAAGATACGTAGCTTAAGCCAATCTTGTGGCAGAATTCAACAGATGTTGGGTCACCGCCGTGCTCACCGCAAATACCAATGTGCATGTCTGGGCGAACCTTCTTACCCATTGAAACAGCCATATCCATAAGCTTACCAACACCGTTTTGGTCGATTCTAGCAAATGGGTCGTTTTCGTAAATCTTGCTTTCATAGTAAGCTGTTAGGAACTTACCAGCGTCATCACGGCTGAAGCCGAAGGTCATCTGTGTTAAGTCGTTTGTACCGAAGCAGAAGAACTCAGCCTCTTTTGCGATTTCATCAGCTGTTAGACAAGCTCTTGGAATTTCCATCATTGTACCAACCTCATACTTAAGGTTAGCGCCAGCAGCTGCGATTTCCTCGTCAGCAGTAGCAACAACGATCTTCTTAACGAAGTTGAATTCCTTGAATTCGCCTACAAGTGGAATCATAATTTCTGGAACGATTGTCCACTCTGGGTGAGCCTTGCTTACATTGATTGCTGCACGGATAACAGCTCTTGTCTGCATCTTAGCAATTTCTGGATAAGTAATTGTTAGACGGCATCCACGGTGACCCATCATTGGGTTAAACTCGTGAAGTGAAGAAATGATATTCTTAATGTCCTCAACAGTCTTGCCTTGTGTTTGAGCAAGAAGAGCAATGTCCTCCTCTGTTGTTGGAACGAACTCGTGTAGTGGTGGATCTAAGAAACGGATTGTAACTGGGTTACCCTCAAGAGCCTCATAAAGCTTCTCGAAGTCGCCTTGTTGCATTGGTGTAAGCTTATCAAGAGCAGCTTCTCTTTCCTCAACAGTGTCAGCGCAAATCATTTCACGGAATGCAGCGATTCTGTCTGGATCAAAGAACATATGCTCTGTACGGCAAAGACCGATACCCTCAGCACCGAATACTCTAGCCTGCTTAGCGTCCTTAGGTGTGTCTGCGTTTGTTCTTACTTGAAGCTGTCTGTATTCGTCAGCCCAACCCATAATGATACCGAACTCGCCACCGATTGTAGCTGGAACAGTTGGGATAGCCTCACCGTAAATATTACCTGTAGAACCGTCAAGTGAGATGTAGTCACCCTCAACATATGTTCTACCGTCAAGAACGAACTTCTTGTTTTCCTCATCCATCTTAATTGCGCCGCAACCGGATACACAGCATGTACCCATACCACGAGCAACAACTGCTGCGTGAGATGTCATACCGCCACGAACTGTAAGGATACCCTGTGAGTAGTGCATACCCTCAATATCCTCTGGTGATGTTTCAAGACGAACAAGAACAACCTTTTCGCCAGCCTTGCCCCATTCAACTGCGTCCTCAGCTGTAAATACAATCTTACCGCAAGCTGCACCTGGTGAAGCTGGAAGAGCTGAAGCTACTGGCTTAGCAGCCTTAAGAGCCTTAGCGTCGAATTGTGGGTGGAGAAGAGCGTCAAGCTGCTTAGGATCAATCATAAGAAGAGCTTGCTCCTTAGTGATCATACCCTCGTTAACAAGGTCAACAGCAATCTTAAGAGCAGCCTTTGCTGTTCTCTTACCGTTTCTTGTTTGGAGCATGTAAAGCTGACCGTGCTCAATTGTAAACTCCATATCCTGCATATCTCTGTAGTGGTTTTCAAGAATATTGCAAACCTCAACAAATTGCTTGTAAGCTGCTGGGAACATTTGCTCCATTTGAGCAATTGGGTATGGTGTACGAACACCGGCAACAACGTCCTCACCCTGAGCATTTGGTAGGAACTCACCCATAAGCTTCTTTTCGCCTGTAGCTGGGTCTCTTGTAAATGCAACACCTGTACCGCAGTCGTCGCCCATGTTACCGAATGCCATAGCTTGTACGTTTACAGCTGTACCCCAAGAATATGGGATTTCGTTTTGCATTCTGTAGTAGTTAGCTCTTGGGTTATCCCATGAACGGAATACTGCCTTAACAGCGCCCATTAATTGTTCCTTTGGATCAGATGGGAAGTCAGAACCGATCTTAGCCTTGTATTCAGCCTTGAATTGGTTAGCAAGCTCCTTAAGGTCGTCAGCTGAAAGCTCAACGTCTTGAGTAACTCCCTTTTCTTCCTTCATCTTGTCGATAAGCTCCTCAAAGTACTTCTTACCAACTTCCATAACTACGTCAGAATACATTTGGATAAATCTTCTGTAGCAGTCCCAAGCCCAACGAGCGTTGCCTGACTTTTCAGCCATGTAGTTAACAACCTCTTCGTTAAGACCAAGGTTAAGAATTGTGTCCATCATACCAGGCATTGAAGCTCTAGCGCCTGAACGAACAGAAACGAGAAGTGGATTTTCGAGATCGCCGAACTTCTTGCCGGTGATTTTCTCCATCTTGTCGATGTACTCCATAATTTGTGCTTGGATTTCGTCGTTGATTTGTCTGCCATCCTCGTAGTATTGTGTGCAAGCCTCAGTTGAAATTGTGAAGCCCTGTGGAACCGGAAGACCGATCTTGGTCATTTCAGCAAGGTTAGCACCCTTACCGCCGAGAATTTCTCTCATTGATGCGTCGCCCTCTTTAAAGAGGTAAACATACTTTTTTGTACCCATTTCTAAAGTACCTCCATAAATAATAATAAACTAATTAAGATTTTTGTTTGCGTTAGACGGCATAACAAAATAAGCCTGTCTATGCACGCACATTGTTATTTTAACATATTTATATATAAAATGGAAGAATTTTTTAAAAAAAATTCAAATTTTTCGCAAATATAAAAAAATTTTCTTCGATTTAATAATATATTGTATATTTTTAACAAAAAAGAAGCAGTTACCTGCTTCTTAATATGCTTAGCCATTACTTATAACTCTATGCTTCCAGAATTCAGCGTGGCTTTTTACCAGTGCTTTTGCGTTTTGTGCAGGGTCAGTCACTACTACCTTATCTCCCTTGGTATCGGTTTCCTTTTTAGCTAAGAACCAATTTTCGTTATCCTCAAAGGCTACGCTTTTTAAGCCTGTACATTCATAAAACGCAAGCGGATGTATTATTGTAACACTGCTTGGAATTGTTAAGCTATTTAGCTTTACACAGCCGGAAAAAACAAGCTTTCCAATAGATGTTAAACCGCTTGGCAGTGTAATACTGCTTAAGCTGCTACAGCCTGCAAAGGCGCTATCGCCTATTGCGGTTACATCCTTAATTGTTACCTTATTTAAGCATTCAAAGCCGAAGAACGCATACGCATTGATTTTATCTGTACCGCTGATTTTAATTTCATTAGCCAAGGTATTTTTAGAATAAAAATTCTTAGCAACACTCATAGGATTTGAGGTGCTATGCTCAAATTCGATATTGCACCAGCCTTTGATTTTGCCCTTATAGTACACGCTTTCAAGGCTGTCACAGCCATAAAAAGCGCCCTTTTCGATTTTTTTAATAGATTTAGGAATAGTAATAGAGGTAAGCTTTTCGCATTTTAAAAATCCACTGCTTAAAATAGTGGTAACAATTTTGCCGTCGTGCTTGCTTGGAATAACGATTTCACCTTCGTTTACAGCCTCGCCGCATTTAACGCCATATTCCCCGTCGTTAATTTCTATAAATTCAAGCCCCTCTGTTCCTTTATCACAGGATACAAGCATAAATGCTAAGGCGCAAATAGCTAATACTAAAAATAATATTTTTTTCATAAATATACCTCTTAACCTAGAATATAAAATTCGGGATGCTCTGCAAGAATTGAGGATACTGCATATGCATTATAGCCCTCAAGCATTTGTTGCGTTGCAAGCTCATAATATAAATAGTAAGGATGCGAGGGCGCAAAAAGCGTATGATGGTGTCCACCCTGTCGCGCCCCCTTAATGTACTCCATAAGCTGATTAAAGTGTGCCATAAGCTTATCAGCGTTCCTTTGTGGGTCCCCTGTGTTTTCCATAAAGGCTGTTGCAATTGCATCCTTTAAAACAAGGGCAACCTCAGCTATTTCACCTGTAATTAGCTTCTTAACAAGCTCTGCTGCCTTGTCTGCATCTGCAAAATGATCGTGGTGATAATTGCCGAAAACTGTGTATTCCTCTTTTTCTGCAAAGGGAGGATTATCGTCGATGTCAACAAAAGCATAATGAACATCGGGGTCGCTCTCATTTTCCTTTTTGTATGATTTTGGAATTTTAAAGAATGGATACTTACAGCCATCGTCAATATAATAGCAGTCAGCACCGTCAGTAATTCCTTGCTCTATTAATGATTTGGAAAATTTGTGGATAAGTGCATTATCACTATCCTTAACTAGTAGTTTTTGCTCCATAGCTGCTCCTTTCGTATACTAGCCGCCAGCCGATAGCCGCCAGCCGCCAGCCGATAGCCGCCAGCCGCCAGACGATAGTCGACAGTGAATAACTAGCTAATAGCTGACTGCTAGCTGCTGACTGCTAATTATCTCCTCTTCTTCTTGCGCAAGGACTTAACAAGTGCTTTCTTGACGGATTTTTTAGCATAATCTCGCTTTTTACCCTTGCGTACAGTGTCCCTTTTGCGTGGCGCGCTTGTTTTTTGCGCCTTGCTCATATCAATTTTGGGTGCGTCTATTTCCTCGTAGGCAATAAGAGAGAATGTAACCCGTCTTAGCCTTACATCGCTTTCCATAACCTTAACTCTTACATTTTGCCCTAGACGGAAGGTTGTTTTTCCTCTTTGTAAAATCAAATTATCCTTATCAAAGTAGAAGCCCTGTCCCAGCGCCTCGATAGGAACCAGACCGTCACATAGATTTTCAGTTTTTGCAAAAAATCCAAATGAGGTTACCGAGCAAATTATTGCGTCGTACTCCTCGCCAATTCGATCAGCCATATAGACGCACTTGTATAAATCGTCAATTTCTCTTTCAGCATAGGTTGCCTTAAGCTCATTTTCGCTTGATAATTCTGCTGATAAGGAAGCAAATTTTTCATACCTGTCAAGGGATTTTTCGTCAATTTTGCCTGCAAGCAACGCTTTTACAATTCTATGCACCGTTAAGTCGGGATACCTTCTTATAGGTGAGGTGAAGTGACAATAAAAATCAGTTGCAAGACCGAAATGGGCTTTCGGCACGCTTGAATATCTGGCCTTCATAAGTGAACGCAAAAGCACGCTTGACACAATAGAGAAGTGGTCTGTTTTCTTTGCGTTTTCAAGAATTTTAGATAACTGCATAGGCGTGATTTTATTTTTAGCATTTAAAGGGGAAGCATCAACACCTAAATTCCTTGCAAACAGAGCAAAGGAGGAAATCTTTTCCGTGTCCGGCTCATCATGCACACGGTACACACAAGGAATAGACGCACTATATAAATAATTAGCCACAGCCTCGTTTGCACAGAGCATAAACTGCTCAATAAGCCTTTCTGTAATTCCTCTTTCTCGCTTAATTATCTCCACAGGGTGACCGTTTTCGTCTAAAATAATTTTACTTTCGTCGCTTTCAAGCTCCATAGCGCCCTTGCGCTCACCCTTAGACCTTAACACCTCGTAAAGCTCCAGCATAATATTGAAATCGTCAAGGATGTGTGCGTATTTTTTGTAAAATTTGCTGTTTTCTTTATTTTCAATAATATCGTTTAGCTCTGAATAAACGCCACGCACCTTAGAATTTATAATAGAATTCTTAAGCTCAGTATAAATTATATTTCCACATTTGTCAAGAGTAATAATAGCAGATAACGCATATCTGTCCACTCCGCCGTTTAATGAGCAAATTCCATTTGAAAGCGCCTTAGGCAGCATTGGCACAACCTTGTCGGTAAAATAGACGCTTGTGCCACGATTTATAGCCTCTGTGTCAATTTTTGACCCCTCACGAACATAGTGAGAAACATCGGCAATATGAACGCCTAAAATATAACCGTGCTCGGTTTCCTTAACTGAAATTGCATCGTCAAGGTCCTTAGCATCCTCGCCGTCAATGGTGAAGATCGTTTCATTTCTTAAATCCGCTCTGCCATCTGAGGAAAGTGGCTCAGAAGCAACCTTATCAGCCTCGTTTAATACATCATCGCTAAATTCTGTTACTATTCCATTTTCAACCAAAACTGCCTTGTAGTTAGCCTCTTGTGAGTCAGCCTTGCCTAAAACCTCCAAAATCTCACCCTTAGCGCCCGAAAATTCATTTACAGGGAAGCTATTTATTTTGCAAACAACCTTATCTCCGTCACTTGCACCGTTAAAATGCTTAAAGGAAACAGTTACGCTTAGCTTGATTTTATCGTTATCGGGTATAACTGTACCAATTGAACGGTTGCCGTTATGCACAAGCACCTTAAAGGTACCAATATAGCTTTCAAGTGAGCGCTTAGTTACCTTAATAACCTCAGCCTCGTTGCCCTTGCCATAGAATTTCGAGGACATTTCAATTTTCTTAATAGCAACCTCGTCGCCATTTAAAGCGCCCTGTGTAAGCTTAGGCGGTATAAAGAAATCACCCTTGTCTGTTACAACAAAGCCAAAGTCCCCGCGAGTTGAGGCAGAGAAGATGCCCTTGAATATTCCCACATCACTTGGACGCGTAATTTTGCCTTTTTTTGTTAAGCCCACATCATAGCTTTCTTCCATTTTATATAATACGCGCCAAAAATCCTCCTCATTAATTTCACCCTTGGGCGAAATTTCATAAAGCATATCACCGGGCGAAAGAGGAATGTAGCTGTCCCATGATAGCTTATCTAAAATTAGTTCTTTTATCTTGTTATTCATATTGTTCCTTCTTTGAAAATATATTTAATAGCGAAATTTTGCTACGCAAAGCGAAATTAACTCCGTTAGCGAAATTAAATTTGCCTTTAGCTCGGTTTACCGAATTTAGCTTGACGTAGGCAAATTTAGCTGTGGCTATGCCACAAAAAAACCGCCTTGGAAATCCAAAGCGGTAAATTTATTAGTTTGAGCCACCCGAAGGAGCCTTGTCAGGAGTTAAGCTGTCGCTGCCTGTTGCTGTATCAACGACTAAAGCATCGCTACCTGTTGCTGTACCGGTTGATGCGTGGTCGTGGTCAGAATCTGTACCGAAAATGTCTGTATAATCCTGTGAAACGAAAACAATGATAACTAAAAGAACGAATACAACTGCTACGATTGCTGTTAAGATAGAAAGCTTTTTATCAATTGATTTGCCCTTGTTCTTACCAAAGAATGTTTCAGCACCACCAGTTACAACGCCTGTGCCCTTTGATTTACCGTTTTGTAGTAATACCGCAACAATTAGGAATAATGCGGCTAAAAGTAATAATATGCCAAGAAATATATTCATAATAACCTCCAAATAGTGTTATAAGTATTTTACGATGTTAAAAAATCATAAGCGAATGGTATTATAGCACAAAGATTTCAAAAAATCAATAGCAAATTTAATTTTTTTGCAATATTTAAAAAAAAGTTATCTTTTTGCAGAAAAATTATGGAATTTATCCCTTGAATTAGCTCCTTTTGCTTTCGCAATCAATACAAGTACCGTAAATAACGGTTTTACCCGAGCTTACAGAAAAGGAATGGTGGTCGTAAATGTGCTTTTCCAGGGTTGCAAGAAACTCACAGCTTAAATGAATTAGCTTGCCACATTTAATGCATTTTAGGTGGAAATGCTCAGAGCAGTGCATATTATCAACATACTGATAGCATGCTCCGCTTCTTTCGTCAATAACCATCTTTTTTAAAATTCCTTGAGAAACAAATTTTTCAAGAGCGCGATAAACAGTGGCAGTGCCGATATTAATCCCCTGTTCCTCAAGATGCAAAATAATATCTTTTGCAGTAATGTGCGCACTGCTTTCCCTCAAAAAATCTAAAATCAGTTCTCTTTGCTTAGTTGTGTATTGGTTTTTCATAACTAGCCACTAGTCACTAACCGCTAATCACTCATAAATCGGATACTTCTCGCAGATTTTTGTAACCTCAGCGCGAATGTAGTCTGCCTTTTCCTCAAACTCTGTTGCGCATAGCTTAATTAGCTTACCAAGCACCACCATATCCTCTTCCTTAAGACCGCGAGAGGTAACTGCCGGAGTACCAATTCTTACACCGCTTGTAACAAATGGCTTTTCCGGGTCGTTAGGAATAGCATTTTTATTTACAGTGATATAAACCTCGTCAAGTCTCTTTTCAAGCTCCTTGCCTGTAATGCCAAATGGGCGAAGGTCAAGAAGCATCAGGTGATTATCTGTGCCACCGGATACAAGGTCAAAGCCCTCTGCTAAAAGTGTGCTTGCGAGCACCTTAGCATTTTTTACGATTTGCGCTTGATATTCTTTAAATTTGTCACTTAAAGCCTCGCCAAAGCAAACTGCCTTAGCTGCGATTGTGTGCATAAGTGGACCGCCCTGTGTGCCCGGGAAGATAGCCTTGTTAATTTTCTTTGCAATTTCCTCGTCGTTACAGAGGATAAGACCGCCACGGGGTCCTCTTAATGTCTTGTGTGTTGTGGTTGTAACAACATCAGCATATGGAACAGGAGATACGTGCTCGCCTGCTGCAACAAGGCCTGCAATGTGTGCCATATCTACCATAAAGTATGCGCCAACCTCTTTAGCAATCTTAGAAATTCTTTCAAAATCAATTGCTCTTGGGTAAGCAGATGCGCCTGCAACGATTAGCTTAGGATTATTTTCCTTTGCAATTATTTCAAGCTCGTCATAGTCGATAAAGCCGTTATCGTTTACACCGTATGACACAAAATTGTAGTAATTACCGGAAATATTTACAGGGCTACCGTGGGTCAAGTGTCCACCGTGTGCCAAATTCATACCTAAAACAGTATCACCCGGCTTAATTAAAGCAAAGTAAACCGCTGTGTTAGCTTGCGCACCGCTATGTGGCTGTACATTTGCATAATTTGCACCAAATAGCTTACAAGCTCTTTCGATTGCTATATTTTCAACCACATCTACGCATTCACAGCCACCATAATAACGCTTTGATGGATAGCCCTCTGCGTATTTATTTGTTAAAGGTGTGCCCATAGCAAGCATAACTGCCTCGGAAACAAGGTTTTCAGAAGCGATTAGCTCAAGGCCTCTTTTTTGTCTTTTTAACTCAGAATTAACTGCCTCGCCAACCTCTTTGTCACACTCTGTTAGCTGTTTAATGATTTCGGATACCATAATAATCCCCCAAATTATTTAGTTATAGATACAAACATTATACATAAAAGCGACTAAAAAATCAATAGTAAATTTTTGTATAGGTTAAATTTGTGTCAAAATCACAATAAAAGCATAAAAATAGTGGGTAGAGTATCCAAAATTCCCAAAAAAACATCAAAAAATTTATTGACAAACAAATTTATATATTGTATAATTATAACAACGAACAGTATGTATCGAATATTTTTTGGAGGTAGTTTTATGAATTTATTTACTGGTTTGTTAAATCAAGCAGTAACGCTTAGCATTTTCAATGTAAGCCCATGGCTACTTGGAATAGTTGCTGTTATTGCACTTGCAATCGGAATTGTATTATTTTCAGTTCGTTGCACAATCACTTATGTGGATACAGAGGGCGATTATGAAATCCACAAGGAAAAGCACCCTATTTTTAAGAAGGTAAAATTACACGGTGCTTCAAAAAACGGTAAGAAGCTCGTTGGTTGGAGCAAGGTTTTAGGTAACTCTAAGGCAGTTAACGTATCAACAATGCGCCTTACCCATTCAATTACTCTCTATACAATTTGGGAGGATATTGAATATAACAGTGCGGTTAGTGTAGAATTTAACTACATGGACGCAGATGAAGATGTAGCAATTAAGAAGGAAATTTTTGTTCTTAACACAAAGCTTCCTGATGAGCAGGACGACGGTCTTGAAATTGAGGGCTGGAGCTTTGCACCGGATGAAGCACCAATTCTTACAAAGGAAGATGTTGAGGCTGTATTTGTAGTTAATCTATATCCTATATTTGAGGAAAGCCCGGTAAGCGGAGAATTAGACAGTGTTAACGATAAGGCTGTTGTTGATATTCTCTTTACCGACGGTACATCTAATAAGAATATTTATAAGGAATCTCACTATTTAAGCCTAGGCTTACCACAGGAATATGAGCAATACGATAACTTCCTTGGTTGGGGCTTTACAAAGGAAGGCGACATCATTCTTGATAAGAGTGGCGCTGAATCCGTATTTACAATTCAATTATTCTCAAAGGGCGTTTTAGTTGATAAGAAGCCTGTAGAAGAGGTTATCGAGGAGCCTGTAGAAGAGGTTGTTGAAGAGCCTGTAGAAGAGGTTGTTGAAGAGCCTGTAGAAGAGGTTATCGAGGAGCCTGTAGAAGAGGTTATCGAGGAGCCTGTAGAAGAGGTTATCGAAGAGCCTGTAGAAGAGGTTGTTGAAGAGCCTGTAGAAGAGGTTATCGAAGAGCCTGTAGAAGAGGTTGTTGAAGAAGAGGTAGCTCCTGAGGTAGTGGAGGTACCGGCTGAGGTTGATGCAGTAGTTGTTCCTACATATTTTGACAATGAGGGCAATAAGATTGATATCAAGTATAGCCGTAGCATTACAGCTAACATTATTCAAAGTGATGATACTGTAAAGAGCTATTATAGCGAGCTTAAGAATCACATTCTTTCATACAAGGGCGTTAAGTCTAGAATTAGCTGGAAATTTGATAGCTACAATAGAGGTAGAGATCAGCTCTTTAAGATTAAGCTAAGAGGTAAGACAATTTGTCTATACTGCGCGCTTAACCCGGATGACTTTGATAAGTCTAAGTATCACCATGAAGCAATTGATGCTAAGATTTTCGAGGATGTTCCAATGCTTGTTAAGATTAAGAGTGGTCTTGGCCTTAGAAAGGCTAAGGAGCTTGTTGATATTGAAATGGATGGTCTTGAAATTGAAAAGAATCCAAAGGCTAAGGAAGTTGACTATGTTAACCAGTATCCATACGAGGAGAACGAGCCGCTTATTGAGCGTGGCTTAATCAAGATTTTAGTATCTGACGATCAAGTAATTAAGAAATCAACAAAGCCAGTTGAAGAGCCTGTAGCTGAAGAGGTTATCGAAGAGGTAGCTGAAGAGGTTGCAGTTGAAGAGGCTGTTCCTGAGGTAGCTGAAGAGCCAGCTCAAGAAGAAGCTATTGAAGAGGTAGCTGAAGAACCGGCAGCTGAAGAGGTTATCGAAGAGGTAGCTGAAGAGGTAGCTGAAGAGGCTGTTCCTAAGGTAGCTGAAGAGCCAGCTCAAGAAGAAGCTATTGAAGAGGTAGCTGAAGAGGTTGCAGTTGAAGAGGTTGTTCCTGAGGTAGCTGAAGAACCGGCTCAAGAAGAGGAAGAAGAGGTTTACGAGGAGCATGTTGTAATCGTTGAAGAGGTAAGCGCAGAGGATGCTGACCAAATCGCAGAGGAGCAACATATTGATGTTCATGTTGAAGAGGGTGTTGAATACATCACTGCAAAGGACACAAAGAAGGCTATCGTAAATGATGATACTCTATCAGAGGCATTTGAAGCACACGAAACTGCTTGACTTGCATCAATGAAGGCTAAGGGACTTATCGACAAGAGAGCAAAGACCGTTAAGGTTCTTGCAAGAGGCTCTTTAAATAAGCCACTTATCGTTAAGGCAGGCGACTTCTCACGCACAGCAGTTGAGATGATTCTCCTAACCGGCGGTAACGCAGTACGCGTATCTTATAAAGTAAAATAATAACATAAAAACCACGGAGCAATCCGTGGTTTTTTAGTGGTCAGCCGTCAGCCTACAACATAATATTTTAGCTCGCAAAGCGAATTTCGCTCAGCTTGCTGAATTTCGCTCCCATAGGGAATTTAGCTTGCCGAAGGCAAATCTCGCTGTGGCTCTGCCACCTACCATTTGTGCCAAAAAATAACCGCTTGCGCCAGCTCTATTGCAATATGGATATATATTTATTAAAATAATAATGTAGAAATAATCCATAAAACAGATTTTGGAGGGTATTATGAAAAGAATAATTTCTATTGTTTTACT
>JAGAJV010000211.1 GCA_017625915.1 Clostridia bacterium | reverse complement strand
GATGGCGATAAGGGCGACCAGGTAAGAGTTATGACTCCTGCCGAGGCAAAGAAAATCGGCTCAGACTACATCGTAGTAGGCAGACCAATTACAGCAGCAGCCGATCCGGTTAGCGCATATAGACGCTGTGTTGATGAATTTGTAGATTAATCTACAAATTCATTTAATGACCATAGGTCAATTCATGTTCGTAGAACAATTCATGCGTAAGTAATTCATTGAGCGTAGCGAAAATTCATGGTGCCAAGCACCAATTCACTAAAACAAAATCGCTTGAGAAATGAAATGGCTATCGCTATGAATTGAACACAAGTGTTCATGAATTGATTTAATCATGAATTGTCGCATGGCGACATGAATTGAACGCGTTGCGTTCATAAAATTGAGAGGAGAACAACAATGGAACTATACAAAAGAGAATTTATTGAGTTTTTACAGAGTGCAGGCGTACTAAAGTTTGGTGATTTCACAGCTAAAAGCGGCAGAAAAATTCCATACTTCATTAACGCAGGCGAAATTAAGACAGGCGAGCATATTTCTAAGCTAGGCGAGTTCTATGCAAAGGCTTATCTTGAAAAGGTAGGCAACAAGCGCACAGCATTGTTTGGCCCTGCTTACAAGGGAATTTCAATTGCAGTTGCATCATCAATCGCACTTGCAAAAAACGGTCTTGATGTGCCATTCTTCTTTAACAGAAAGGAAGCAAAGGACCACGGCGAGGGCGGTGTATTTGTAGGCTACAAGCCAAAAAGCGGCGAAGAGGTTGTAATTACAGAGGATGTTATCACAGCAGGAACAGCTATTAGAGAAACTATGGAAATTATGAAGGGACTTGAGGGAGTAAAGGTTGTTGCTACCTTCGTTATGGTTGACCGTAAGGAAAAGGGTCAGGGCGATAAGAGCGCAATGCAGGAAATCGGCGAGGAATTTGGCTTCCCTGTATATTCCGTAGTTGATGTGTACGATATTATCGAATACCTAGAGGGACAAGAGGGCAACGAGGAAAATGTTGCTCGCATTAAGAAGTACCTTGAGGTTTATGGAGCATAGCAAAGCGAAGCTTTGCAGCTAAATTTGCGAAATCGCAAGCTAAATTGCCTTTGGCAGCTAAATTCGGCAAGCCGAGCTAAATTAGCCTTTGTCAAGCTAAAAATAGCAAATTTAATTTAGCTTCACGAAGTGAAATTTCGCTAATGCGAAAGCATTGAGCATTAATTTCGCTATTTTGCGAAAGCAAAATTATTTCGCTAAAATCCCAAGCTTTAGTTATCAAATATGAATGCTTTGCACGAAGCATCACCGAAAGCCTCTTTCAGTCTAATTTGCTGACTGCTGACTGCTAACGGCTGGCTGCTTCCTTTCACAAAGCGAAAGGAATTTTATGAGACATTTAATTGGAATTAATGATTTATCAAGTGAGGAAATTGACGAGCTTATCGCAGTTGCACTTGATATAATTGAAAATCCTAAAAAATATAGTGAAAAATGCCACGGCAAAAAGCTAGCAACACTGTTTTTCGAGCCTTCAACCAGAACTCGTCTCAGCTTTGAGGCTGCTATGTACGAGCTTGGCGGT
>JAGAJV010000210.1 GCA_017625915.1 Clostridia bacterium | reverse complement strand
TGAAGTAAGTGAAGACGGTAAGGTTGTATGTTCAGGTGAGCATAACTATTCATCAGTAGTAACAGAGCCAACATGTGAAGCAGCAGGCTACACAACATACACATGCTCAGTTTGTAGCGACACATACACAGCTGACGAAGTAGCAGCAACAGGTCACAACTATATTGAAACAGACAGAGTTCCTGCTACAACAGAAGCAGCAGGTTCTGTAACATACACATGCTCAGCATGTGGCGATAGCTACACAGAAGAGCTTCCAAAGATCGAGCATACACATACAGAAGAAGAAATTCCAGCAGTACTCCCACTTCCATCAAACGGCGATGTTGCTAAGACAGCAGGCTCCAAGTGCTCAGTATGTGGCGAAGTAATTGTTGAACAGACAGATGTAGATGTTACAAATACACCTAGCTGGGAGACTTTTGGTATAGATGCAGTAGAATTAATTCTCACTAACAATATTTCTCTAAATTATAAGATAAATGTTTCAGCTGGATATAGCATTGATTATCTCGTATTTATATTCGAAGGTGAAGAATACATTCTTGATGAATACTCTACTATTGATAGCCAAGGCAGATATATTTATAACTTTGATAAAACTAGACCTCACAAGATCGATTCCAATATTTCTGCATATGTATATGGTACTACAGAAGATGGCTATGTAGTTGATAAGTATGACTATAGTGTTATGGAATATTGCATAGCTATTATTGGTGAAGAAAATCCTGCAAAAACAACCGTAATATCTGATCTACTTTATATGGGAGCAGCAACACAGAAATTTATTGCTGATTCCAATGGCTCAACAATAAATGAGGAAGATTTGGTTACATCAAAAGCAATAGCTTTACTAGAAGAACAAGGTAAGGGCTATGAGTTAACACCATCTACATTTGCGGGAACCCCAACAGGATCAAATCCTAAATATGACGACTATGATACAAACAATGCAATGTGGCAAACAGCAAATGTTTTAATTGGTAGTTCAACATGCATTGAATACTCTTTCACAGCGAAAGATATAGAAGGATTAACAGTTGTAATAGAAGTAGACGGCGTTAAAAAGTTAGAATTAACACCAGAAGAATTAACAATTGATAGCAAGGGTAGATATTTAGTTACAGTAGAATGTATTACATCTATTCAATATGATTGCGATGTAAAAGCAACAATAATGGATGGAGATGTAGCATTAGGTAGCATAACATATTCTATCAATGATTATCTAGCTTACACATGTGGAAAAGCTACAGGTAGTAAATTAGATTTAGCACAGGCCGTATATAACTTTGGTCAATCTGCTTATGATCTATTTAATAAATAGATAAAATTATGTCAAATGGAAAGAGGGTTATGTTCATGAAGTACGCAACACCAGAAGTTGAACTCATGGCTATCATGGCTAATGACGTTATCACAGTATCAGGTGGTGAGGTTGTTGATCCAGATCAACCAGGAATGGGTGAAGTAGGAAGAGGCTAATAATCGCACACCCCCTTTGGGGGTGGCGACCGTAGGTCGCATTAATCAAAAATTAATTGAATAATATATTCAACACCCCAGGCTCCTAGGAGCTTGGGGTGTTGTCTTCTTTTTTATATGCGATTTTTTTGGATTTTTTATCAAAGCAAATAAATCATATGTTAAACAATATAATATGAAAATATTCTTGTTTATTTTGCACAAATTTTACCCTTTTTTATTATAAAATTATAAAATACTTGACAAATTATCTATAATATTATATTATAATAATATAGATATATGTATAAATAAATATGAAGGAAAAATTATGAAAAGGCTTTTTTTAATTTTATTATTTTGCATGCTTTTTGTTGCTATATTTTCAATAAGCATTTTTGCTGAGGAGGGCGGAAATATTGCTCCTGATGCAACACTCACAACTGATTCAAAGCACTGGCATGTTGTAGGTAACGGTGGATGGGCAAAGGACTGTATTCCATATTTAGTCGATGGAAATTATGAAACAGGTGTTCCATCTACATGCCAATTAGCTTGGGATAACCATCACTTTGTATACGACCAACCGGTACAGGTCGGCAGAGTTGTTCTTTATGTTAATGGCTCAGGCGTAAGAGGTAATATTGATACTGTTCATAATGTTAATATTGATACAGAGTATTATGTTGTTTTATACGATGCCAATGGTAAAGAAATAAGCTTTACATCTCAAAAGGCAAAGGATAAAACTGAGCTTGTATTTGAATATTCTACACCAATGGAGGTTAAGCATGTTAAGGTCGCTTATTTTGCAAATTACAGCACGGAAACAGCTTACCTAAGAGAAGTGGAAATTTATTCTCACATTTGTATGTTCAATGAGCTCAAGGAAGAAATCAAAGCTCCAACCTGTATAGAAAATGGTACGGGATTATTTGCGTGCTCTTGTGGCAAAACTGAAGAGCAAATAATATATGCAACAGGAATACATGCTTATACAGAGGTTGAGTCCTTTGTTTATGAAAACGGCTTTCTCGCAAACGGCATCAAAACACTAGGCTGTGTAACCTGCGAGGATTATGTTGAAGAAGAAAAATTACCAATCTTTAAATTTTTAGGCTATTCAATAAGCCGAAACGGAAAGAGCATATGCACAAGCTATGTAGTTGAAAACGAGCTATTAAGTGAATATGAATTAGCTAATGAAATAACATTAGATTATGGAATGTTATGCGCAGTAACTGATGCAACTAATATTTTAAATAGTGACGGAACTGTAATTGATGGAATAAACGCACAAGCTAAATCATTACATGAAGCATCATATCCTCGCTTTGACATTAGAATAACTGCAAGCGATTGGACAAAAATCGCAGATACACCCCTTGTTATGTGCGCATATATAATCGAAAACAACAATATTTCGTATATTTGTAGTGACGCCAACACAGAAAATGCTATTCCATTCTCATATAATCAAATAAACCTTATGCCAGTAGCATAAGGTTTATTTTTATAATATATAATTTATTGTCTTTCAGCCAAAATAAGAATGTAATTATTTATGAAATTATAAAATCCATTCTCAAATTGATAGTATTCACTAGCAGTATCATATTCAAATCTAACAGTATTATTTGAAAAAATAACAAATCCACTATAATCTGCCTTGCCATTTTTAACAGGCGCATTGTCAACGGTATCTCCAACAAAATGAAGCTTTATATAATCAGTGCTAATACCAACCCTGTCACTTTTTAGCTTTGTTGCATTTTTTTTGTTTTCAAAGCATTTTTCAAATAAATATACACTGTCACCTTCAACTAATGAAAAGCTTTCGTCACCAACCGAAAGATATACCTCACATCTGAAATTCACCGAGTTTGCAATATCAATTCTTGCCTCAATATAATCACCCTTGCAGCCAACCGCAAAAAACGCAAGACACAGTATCAATAAAACTAAACTAATAGCTCTTTTCACAAAATCACCTCAAAGAACAGTATATCATAAATCTGAGCATAAATCAACCCGTTT
>JAGAJV010000209.1 GCA_017625915.1 Clostridia bacterium | reverse complement strand
TCCCGTTTCCTTATCAATGTTTATTACGGGGGTTTTAGAGGCGTATTTTGGCTCTTTTTCGAGTATGTACTCATAGATGTCCTGTATGTTTTTATCTGCGCTTAAATCGTGCTCATACTCAAATTCGTACTGTCTTAATATTCCTGTATTAGTCATAGTGCCGGCATAGATAATTCCGTTTTCATAGCCTATATGTAGATAATCACCACTTGGGAAAGTAATGATATTTGATTTTAGGTTTTCTAAAGGATTTTTAGGAGTAAGAATGTCCTCCATTCCCTCAAACATAGAGATTACCTCGCCTACATTTGATTTTGGCTTAGGTTCAGCTTTTGGCTTTACTTCTGGCTTTTTAACAGTTGCTTTGTATTTCGTGCCATCCTCATTGTAGAGTATTCCTTCTATGCTATCCTCTTGGAAGTAGTGCATTAGCCATCCAAATACAATAGCGTCCTCAACCATTGCACATTTTGCTCCCTGTTCTGATTGCTTTTTTGCTTCCTCGGTTGCATAGCTCATAAATGTTTCAAGTGTCTTTTTGCTTATTAGGGTTTTACCGTCCTTAACTATTTTGACACCGTTATTTATCTTATCAATTAGTGTTTCACTTGCATTTTCTTCAAGATATGCTTTTAGTAGCTCTTGCTCTTTATTTTTTGTTTCTAATATTATCATTTCAATTCTCCTTTATTTTCTCATATAAATTAAAAAAGCCTCTCTGAGCATTGTCAGAAAGGTACATCTTTTTGAGCTATTACAGCTTCATATCTTGTTATGGGTACTATTTTCCATAGAGCAGTTTTGTTTAGGTGCTTTTTCTCACCCATTATGATTAATTTTCGCTTTTGGTATAGACTAATTAGCTTTATTGCATAATCCTTTGAATAGCAATAGTTCATTAACCTATACTTAGCATCAATTTTAGTTTTTCTAAGTAGCTTATATGTCATATCGCTATCTCCTTATTTCGATTATTCCGTCTGAGTATTCTTCAAAGCCGTCAAATCGTAAATCTCTACCGTATGCTTCATAGTCGATATAGTTTTCAATATAGCTGGGTATTTCATAGCAGCAAACCTCATGTATCATATGGTATGCCAAATCCTCAAAGTCCATTTTTGGATAGAGTATTATATCATCATCCCATCTATCTCCATAATTACTTACAAGCTCTTCCCAATCGCTAAAGCTTCTTACGTCAAGATATGCTTCAAATACATCGTACTTATATGTATCGTTTAGAATGCCTGAGTTGTAAAGTGTTTCAAAAAGTCTTTGTGGGTGCATATAGTCCCAATTTGCACAATTACTTGGTATACCTTCAATGTCTTGGATAAATAGCTCTTCATCAATGCCATTAAAGATAAAGCCTTGATTGGCAAGCTCTTCTTCGATTTTTTCCCAATCGTTATATGCTGACAAGTCAAGCCATTTTGAGCCTAAAGCTCTTTCGTTACATTCTGTGTATGAGCCCCATGAGCCTACTACAATGCTAATCATTTTTGTTTTCCTCCATATTTTCGTAATATTCATTTTCTGTTACATATTCAATACCGGTTGTTATGTCAAGCCAACCGTAGCTTGTTTTGATTAAATTCATAAGGCTACCTCTTATTCAAAATCGCCAATATTGATTTTTTCGTAATCAATGCCATATTCAAAATACAAAAAACCGTTACTATCAGTTAAGAGGTCATAAGTTGTAACGCTTATTCTACCTCTATTGCTAATAGCAACGGTTATTTCATTTTTATCAGTGTTAATGGCTACGATATTGAAGGTAATGAATACCTCTCCATCGTGGAGTTGAAATTCAGAAAGATAATATTTCTTGAATTCCATTGATTTTTCAATTTTCTTTTGAACTTGCTTTTTCATAGGACTTTACCTACCTTTCATATTTATTTTTTACCTTTCGGCAGAGTCAAAAAAGCGCAGGTGGAGTTTATATGCCTGTCCCTTAAAAATCAAAAAACAGATGTCAACAGATAAAAGAAAAAATATTGCACTAAATCCTTATGTTTCAAAGGCTTAATGCAATATTTTTACGCTGTTTACATCTGCGACACCTGTGCTAAAATAGACTCGGGCGGAAGGTAAATATGAAAAATAGCTATACAGTAGTAGACAAAATAAAGAAATAGAGCTTGACTTTTTACATCAAGCTCTATTTTTATTCATATAGCATTATATCAGCCTTTAGGTGGATGTGGGTCGTTACCATAGGAGTTTTTCTCTCTAATACGACCATTGGTGCCATGAACAACAAGTTCAGACTTATTATTTATAGCTATTGTTCTTGCAATGTTTCGTGCCTCAGCCTGTGTTGCTGTTCTTACAGTAGCTCTTTGATTACCCGCACCTTTAACTTGCCATCCGCCTTGTGGATGGGGTGTAACATGTTGGTTCTTTCCCATAATGTCCTCCTTTTATAAAAATTTTGAATTTATTAACAAAGCAACAAGTGCAGGTCTCTTCCATTTAACTCCCCGAGACAAAGATTTACCAGAAACAATTGACAATTGATTAAACCTGTGATATAATGAGTAAGCACATTTTTGGAAATAATGTCTTTGATGTTGTTTCCGAAAGCCTTGTCAAGATTTGCCCCTTGGCAAGGCTTTACTTTTTGCTTTTGTTTTTGATATAAATAATGCTTAAAGATCATCTCTATGTAACATAACCTTTAATTTCTCCTATATTATACACCGTTGTTAGGCAAATGTCAATAATAAAAAATACAATATCTTGTGTTTTTTTAAAATTATAGCACAATATTTTGTGTTACACCTCTTGAACATATGATTTCATCCATAAAAAGCTTGTGCCATACACTTAATAAGATATTATAGGGTGAAAATAGAGCTTGATTTTCATCAAGCCCTATGTTTATTAAATAGTTCGACACTTTAATACTA
>JAGAJV010000208.1 GCA_017625915.1 Clostridia bacterium | reverse complement strand
TTTGTTGGTAATATTGAATCAAAGGAACTGCCAAATAGTCCTTGTGATGTTTTAGTAACAGATGGGTTTACAGGAAACATTGCCTTAAAGCTTCTTGAGGGAATGGCTAAATTTTTCTTCGGCTCTTTAAAGAAGGTTTATTCATCTAACACAAAAGCCAAACTATCTTATCTAATGATAAAAGAAGATTTAAAATCATTAAAAAATAGTTTTGATTCTTCGAAATATGGTGGTGCTCCACTTTTAGGAATAGCCAAGCCTGTAATAAAAGCACATGGAAGCTCTGATGCTGTAGATATTAAAAACGCTATTAGGCAAACAATAGAGTATATAGATTCAAATATTATAGAAAAAGTTGCAGAAGCGCTTTAAATATGAAAGGAAAGAATGAGAATGTATCCATTACCTTTTGAAAGTTTGGAAAAAACAATAGGATATACCTTTAAAGATAAAAATATTATTAGTAATGCTCTTACTCATTCTTCCTTTGCTAATGAGCATAAAATGAGTGGTAAGCATTGTGAATGTAATGAGCGACTTGAATTTTTAGGGGATAGTGTTTTATCTCTTATTGTTAGTGAATACATCTACGATAAGTACGGAAAAAGACCTGAGGGTGAATTAACCAAGATAAGAGCACAGGTTGTTTGCTCTCGCTCATTATCTAGCTTTGCTAATAAAATTTCACTTGGCGATTATCTTTATTTAGGCAAAGGTGAGGAAGCTAGTGGTAGAAATAAGCCTACAATTTTAGAAAATGCTTTTGAGGCATTAATAGCTGCAATATATCTTGATTCTAATAGTTCTAAGGAAACGGTTGCTAAATTTCTTTTGCCATTGCTTTCTGATGGCATTGAAGAGGCATCTGAGGATCAAATGGCACATGATTACAAAACATCCCTACAGCATTTTGTTCAAGCGAGTGGTAAAGACAAAATTCAATATATACTTGTAAATGAATACGGTCCCGACCATCAAAAAACATTTGAGGTTGAGGTTAGACTAAATTCAAATGTTGTCGGTAAGGGATCGGGTAAATCAAAAAGAGAAGCCGAGCAAGCAGCAGCAAAAGAGGCTCTTGCTTTGTTTGATGTAAAATGAAGCATATAAATATACCTATTTTTATCCCACATTTAGGCTGTCCAAATCAGTGCATTTTTTGCAATCAAAGATATATTTCAGGAAATGAAGCTTTTGATGAATCAAATGTAGAAGCAGAAATTATCAAGGTTTTGTCAACTATAAATAGTGATGATACTTGTGAGATAGCTTTTTTTGGTGGCTCGTTTACAGGTATTGACAGAGCATTAATGATTAGACTTTTAGATATTGCTCAAAAATATGTTAATTTAGGTAAAGTTAGTGGAATTAGAATGTCAACTCGTCCAGATTATATTTCTAGGGAAATAATTGATATTTTAAAGAAATACTCAGTTAGTGTTGTGGAGTTGGGTATTCAAACAATGAACGATGATATATTAGCATATTTGAAGAGAGGCCATACTGTAAAGGATACTGAAAATGCAATCAACCTATTAAAAGAAGCAAAAATTCCTTTTATTGGGCAAATGATGATCGGTTTGCCTAAAGCAACCATTGAGGACGAGCTATATTGTGCAAATAGAATTTGCGAGTTAGGCGCATTTGGCTCTAGGATTTATCCTACACTGGTTTTTAAAATGACCGAACTAGAAAGGCTCGCCCAAAATAACGAGTATTCACCTTTATCTGTCGAAAATGCGATTATAAGAAGTGCAAATGTGCTCAAGATTTTTTACAAATACAATGTTCCTTGTATAAGAATTGGATTATGCGATAGCGATAATCTTCATTCTAATGAAACATTTGTCGCGGGACCTAATAGTCCATCTATTGGAGAAATGGTAAAAAGTCGTTTGTTTTATGAGCTTGCTTCTGATGTTTTAGTCGATTTAAAAGACAAAGATATTATTATTGAGTGCGCAGAAGGAAAAACATCTCAAGTTATAGGGAATAAAAAAGAAAACATAATTAAATTAAAGAAAAACTTTGGGTTAAGTTCTATAAAAGTTATTGAAAATAAGAATTTAATGCAATATGATATAAGAATAAGAAAGAAGGAGGAAGCAAAATGCGTTTAAAATCATTAGAACTACAGGGTTTTAAATCGTTTCCTGATAAAACAACTCTATATTTTGATGATGGTGCTACAGTAATTGTTGGACCTAACGGAAGTGGTAAATCTAATATTACCGATGCTATGAGATGGGTTCTTGGTGAGCTTTCCTCAAAAAATATTCGTGGTTCAAGAATGGAGGATGTAATCTTCATTGGTACCGAGGTTAGAAAGCCTATGAGCTATGCCGAGGTTTCTGTAACCTTTGATAATTCATCCGAGGAAGGAAGATTAAATAGTCCATACGACACCATTACTGTAACTAGACGATATTATCGTGCTGGCGAAAGTGAATATTTAATTAATAGAAATCCTGTAAGACTTCGTGACATATACGAGTTATTTATGAATACTGGTGTTGGCCGTGAAGGATATTCAATTATTGGACAGGGTAGAATAGCTGAAATTATTTCAAAAAAGAGTGAAGATAGACGAAATATTTTTGAAGAAGCAGCTGGAATTGCTAAGTATAGATACAAAAAAGAAGAGGCAGAAAGAAAGTTAAAGCAAACTCAGGATAATATGGATAGAGTTCTTGATATTTTTACTGAGCTTGAAAATCGTGTTGGGCCTCTTGAAAAAGAAGCAGAAAAGGCTAAAAAGTATAACGAGCTTTATGAAAAGAAAAAGGTTGCCGATGTTTCCTTGTGGATTTATGATTCACAAAAGATGAGAAAAGATATCGAAAACCTAGGCAATGACTATAAACTTTCTGCTCATGAGCTTGAAATGATTGATGACGCTCTACGACAAATCGAAGCACAAGAAAATGAGCTTTATGAGAAATCTCAAGCAAACGAGCGTGAGGATAGACGAATATATGCCGAAATTAGTAGCTGTCATACAACTATAAGTAATTTAAATAGTGAGCTCAAGGTTATGGAAAATAATGTTGAGCATGCAAAAATGTCTTCTGGAGAGCAAATTGAAGAGATAGAAAAGATTCAGGCTAAGCGAGAGATTTGCTTAAGTGATATTAAAGAAAAAGAAGCTAATTATGATAAGGTTAATCAAGAATTAGAGAATATTAAATCAGAGCTTGAAGAATTGAAAATTAAGCTTGCTGAGGCTGAAAAGCAACGAGATGACACACAAAAGGAGATAGACAATCTTTTTGAGCATCAAAAATCACTTGAAACACAAAAAACAGAAGCAAAGCTTAGATTGTCAGTATTAGAGAATTCACAATCCACAGGCGATGAAAGAATAGCGGAGATTAATGAAGATATTGAAAAATATCGAGTATCACTTGACGAATTAACATCTAAGGCTGAGGAAATCGCCAAGACTATGGCTCAGTATGAAGAGTCATTAAATTCGTTACAAGATATATTGGATAAAGCAAACAAGGAATTTGATGAAAAAACAGAAAAGTACGATACACTAAAAGAAGAAATGAATGTTTTAAAATCAAAGCAGCTCGCATTAAGAGAAAGAATAAATGCTCTTAATGCAATGGAGGAGCTTTTTGAGGGCTATTCTAAGAGCGTTGGCTTTGTTATGAATTCATACAAAAACGGCGAAATAAAGGGTGCTAAAAAGATTTACGGACCTGTTTCAACATTAATTTCTGTTTCTGATGAGTATATAACTGCCATTGAAACTGCTTTGGGAGCAGGACTTCAGCATATTGTTGTAGACGATGAGAATACCGCAAAGGCTTGCATTGCTACTCTTAAGGAAAATAGGGCAGGAAGAGCTACTTTTTATCCAATTAGCTCGGTTAGCCCTCAAATGGCAACTCAAGAAATGCAGAATGCAAAAAAATACAAGGGGTATGTGGGAGTTGCTGACTCACTTATTAGATTTGATAGCAAATTTAAGGATATATTCTCATCACTTCTTGGTAGAACTGTAATATTTGATAACATTGACAATGCTACCGAAATGGCGAAGGAGCAAAAATTCAAAATTAGAGTTGTTACCCTTGACGGTCAACAAATTAATGTTGGTGGTTCATTTACCGGTGGTTCAGTTAAGCACGAGGGCAATATGCTTTCTCGTTCCTCTGATATTAAACGT
The DNA here is from genome assembly GCA_017625915.1 of Clostridia bacterium. GTDB lineage: Bacteria > Bacillota > Clostridia > Oscillospirales > CAG-272 > RGIG2000. The sequence continues at coordinate 749 of JAGAJV010000208.1, read as the reverse complement.
ATGGAAGAAGAGGAAAAAGAGGTTTTAGCTCGTATTGAGGATGTAAAGCATGAGGGACAAAAGCTCGGAGAACGCCTTCGTGAGTTAAATACCAAACGTGTAACAGATAAGCAGCAATTTGACCTTTACGATACATTGCACAGAGCTGAAAAAACTGAATATGATTCTTTAATTGCTCAAATTAATGTCAATAAGGATTTAATTGAGGGACTTGAATCAGATACAAAAAGACTAGCCGATGAGGACGAGAAAAACAAAACAGAGGCTATTAGTTTAAAGGATAAATTCGTAGAGCTTGAAAATGAAATCGAAGAAACATCCACAAAAAGAATCGATTTGGATGTTCAAAAATATGAATTTGTTGAGCTTGCCGAGGAAATCGAAGGCGAAATAAATAAAAATCTAATCAAAACTGCTGAAATTAAAAAGGATGTTGAAATTGCAGTTGCCGCTATTGTTGATGCAAATAGTCGACTCAATGAAATTGATAATGAAATTTCAGAAAAGCAAGCAAAAATGGAGCAGTTTAAGCAAGAGGTTAGTAGCTCTGCTGAAAAAACTGCAAGAAATAGAGAGCTTTATGATGAAGCTCAAGAACGACTTGCTAAATTAGAGGATGAAAGATTTAAGCTTACAGATATCCGTGAAAAAATTGAACAAAGGCGTAATGAACTAAGCAAAAAGAGTAAAGAAATCTCAGCTAACAAGGAAACAATTGTTCGTTCACATACTATGAGTGAAAGTAAGCT
>JAGAJV010000027.1 GCA_017625915.1 Clostridia bacterium | reverse complement strand
CCGAATTTTTCGCCCATTTCCTTGCCTACGCCTGTGTTCAGGTCGTGGTATGCCGGTAGGCAGTGCATAAATACTGCGTTTTTATCTGCCTTGGACATAAGCTCCTCGTTTACTTGATATGTGGCAAGGTCGTTAATTCTTTCCTGCCATACCTCTACAGGCTCGCCCATTGATACCCATACATCTGTATAGATAACATTTGCGTTCTTTACTGCTACATCCGGATTTTCCTCAAATGATAGAGTTGCGCCTGTTTCCTTAGCAATCTCTTGACATGTATCGATTAAAGCTTGGTCTGGGAAATATTTCTTTGGCGCGCAAGCAACAAAATCAAGTCCCATTTTAGCACAGCCAACCATTAGTGAGTTGCCCATATTATATCTTGCATCACCCATATAAACAAGCTTAATGCCTTTTAATTTTCCGAAATGCTCCTTGATAGTTAAGAAATCGGCAAGGATTTGTGTTGGGTGAAATTCGTTTGTTAAGCCGTTCCATACAGGCACCTTTGAATACTTTGCAAGCTCCTCAACAATTTCTTGTCCGTAACCACGGTATTCGATGCCATCGTACATTGAGGCTAGCACTCTTGCAGTGTCGGCAATGCTTTCCTTTTTGCCAATTTGAGAGCCTGTTGGGTCAAGGTAGGTAACGCCCATTCCTAAGTCGTGAGCGGCAACCTCGAAGCTACAACGGGTTCTTGTGCTTGTTTTTTCAAATATTAAGGCGATATTTTTGCCCCTGCAATAGTCGTGGACCTCGCCATTTTTCTTTTTTGCTTTTAGGTCAGATGCTAAATCTATAAGCTTACCAATTTCATCAGATGTGAAATCAAGAAGCTTTAAAAAGTCCTTTCCCTTTAAGAAATTCATTGCTTATTCTCCTTAGCGGTTTCTTTGATTATATTGATTGCTTTTTCAAGTAATTCCATTGGGATATTTAATGCAGGTAATAGTCTTAGCTTGCTTTTAGCCTTGATTGGAAGTATGCCCTTTTCCATACATTTTGCTAAAATTTCGGACACATCTCCCTCTGTTTCAATGCCTATCATAAGACCTAAGCCGCTTACGCTCTTTATACCCTCGCTACCTGAAAGCTCGTCAAAAATATACTTTGATTTTGCTTTTACGCTATCAAGCATTTGACTGTCAAGACGGTTTAAAATATTAATAGCGCCTGCGCATGCAATTGGATTGCCACCGAAGGTTGAGCCGTGAAGCCCTGCTTTTAAGGTAAACTCTGTTTTATCAAAAAATAGAGTTGCGCCAAGTGGCAAGCCCCCTGCAAGTCCCTTTGCAGTTGATACAATATCAGGGGTAATACCATAGCTTTGAAATGCGTAAAGCTCACCTGTTCTACCGTTACCTGTTTGCACCTCGTCAATTACAACTAAAATGTTGTTTTCCTTGGCAACCTCGCACACGTCCTCAACAAAATCACGGTTTAGCGCCATAACGCCACCCTCGCCTTGAACAAGCTCCATCATAATAGCAGCACACTTATTGTTGCCTACTAATTCCCTTACGCTGTCAATATTGTTTGCCTCCGCGTATAGGAAGCCATCAGTTAAAGGGTTAAAGTATTTATGAAAAACATCCTGACCTGTGGCTGATAATGTAGTAATTGTTCTTCCGTGAAAGCTATTTTTAAGTGTAATTATATTAAAGTACTCCTCGCCCTTATTTTCGCTTGCCCAAAGGCGTGCTGTTTTAATTGCACACTCGTTTGCTTCAGCGCCAGAGTTTGAGAAAAACACCTTTTTTGCGCCTGTTCTTTCGCAAAGCATTTTAGCAAGGATTGCGCAAGGCTCGGAATAGTAAAGGTTTGAGGTGTGCTGAACCTTGCCGAGCTGCTCAGTTACTGCATTTATCCATTCATTGTCGCTAACGCCAAACGTGTTAACTGCAATACCTGTGGCTAAGTCAATATATTCCTTACCGTTTATATCATATACTAGCGAGCCCTTACCACTTACGATTTCCAAATCAAAGCGACCGTAGGTGTTGGCTACATATTCCTTATCTATATTTTTAAAGCTCATCGTCCTCGTCCATATCCTTAACTACCATTGTTCCTGCGCCCTCGTTTGTAAGCATTTCAATAAGTAAAGCGTGAGGCACACGACCGTCAAGTATTGTAACCTTTTTAACTCCCTTATGTATTGCATCAATACAGCACTCAACCTTTGGTATCATTCCACCACTGATTATTTCGTGCTTAAAGAGCTTATCTGCCATTTTTAAGTCAATGCAAGGGATAATTGAGGAACGGTCGTTTTTATCCATTAAAATACCCTCAATATCGGTCATAGTAATAAGTCTTGACGCACTCATTCCACCTGCGATATATGCAGCAGCAGTGTCGGCATTGATGTTATATACATTGCCCTCTTTATCACAACCGATTGTTGATACTACAGGGATATAATCCTTTTCTAAAAGGTCGCAAATCGGCTTTACATCAACATTGGTGATTTTACCAACATAGCCAAGGCGCGCATCCTTCATTTCTGCCTCGATCATATGTCCGTCAAGACCGGAAATACCGATTGCCTTACCACCGTTAATTTGGAGCTTATTTACAAGGCTCTTATTGATTTTACCCGCAAGCACCATTTGAACAACGCCAATTGTTTCCTCGTCAGTTACTCTCAGTCCGTCAACGAAAACGCTTTCCTTGCCGATTTTCTTAAGAGTATCTGTAATTTCAGGTCCGCCGCCGTGAACTAAAACAACCTTAACGCCGATAAGGTGTAAAAGAACTATGTCTTCCATTACCTGTTCCTTTAGCTGCTCATTAATCATAGCGTTTCCACCGTATTTAATTACAACTACCTTGCCGTTATATTTGCGAATATAAGGAAGCGCCTGTGTTAAAACCTCTGCTCTTTGAGCATTTGTAATTTTAATTGGTAAATTGTTTATATCCATTATGTTCTGTAATCTCCGTTAATTCTTACATAATCGTAGGTCAGGTCACAGCCCCAAGCAACTGTCTTAGCGCTTCCGTCACCTAATTTAATTTTAATTGTGATTTCCTCTTCAAGTAGGATTTCCTTTGCAATTTCCTCAGAAAAATCAACTCCTGCTCCGTTTTCGCAAACTGAGATTTCGCCCTTATTTGACTTAAAGGAAACGAAAACCTTATTTACATCAACAGCTGCGCCACTGTAGCCAATAGCACATAGCACACGACCCCAGTTAGCATCTGAGCCAAACATTGCGCTCTTTACAAGGGAAGAGCATATTACGCTTTTTGCAATTATCTTTGCGTTCTTTTCGTCAATTGCGCCCTCTACCTCACATTCAAGAAGCTTAGTTGCTCCCTCTCCGTCCCCTGCGATTTTACGGCAGAGATAAACTGTAAGAGTATTTAGCGCTTCCATAAATGTCTTATATGCTTCGTTTTCCTCGGTAATTTCCTTGTTACCAGCCATACCGTTTGCAAGGATTGTTACCATATCGTTTGTTGAGGTGTCCCCATCAACGCTTACCATATTAAAGGTATTTTGAATATCTGTTGATAAAGCCTTTTGTAGCATTTGGGCAGATATATTACAGTCGGTTGTAATAAATACAAGCATTGTAGCCATATTAGGATGAATCATTCCTGAGCCCTTGGCAATACCGCCAATTTTGCACTCTACACCGTCAATTTCAAAACTAACGGATAACTCCTTTAGTCTTGTATCGGTGGTCATAATGCCCTCGGCTGCATTTTTGCTTCCGTCACGGGATAGCTGTGCCTTAAGCATTGGAATACCGCTTGCAATAGGCTCAATATTTAAAGGCTGACCGATAACGCCTGTAGATGCTACTACAACATCCTTTGGGTCAATATTAAGCTCCTTGCCTAGCAAATCGCACATTTTTTCGGCAATTTCAATACCGTTTGCGTTACAGGTATTTGCATTACCGCTATTGCAGATAACTGCCTGTGCATAGCCGTCGGATATATTATTTTTAGTTACAGTTAACGGTGCGCCCTTAACCTTGTTGGTTGTATATACTGCGGCAGCTGTAGCCTTCTTTTCAGAATAAATAAGCGCTATATCTCTTTTTTCCTTATTTTTGCGTATGCCACAGTGAACTCCACTTGCAGAAAAGCCTGTTGCAGCACATACGCCACCTTCGATTATCTTCATATTATACCTCGAGAGTTTTTGTTTTTTCTTGTCCTAGGACTATGTTTAAGCATTCTACGGCAGCGCCTGAAGCGCCCTTGCCCAGATTGTCATATCTTGCAGTTAATAAAATTCTGTCCTCGTTACCAAATACCTCAATTTGCATTGAGTCCTTACCGCTTAATGCTCCTGCTGACAGGAAGCCTGCTTCGCTTGAGCTTTCCTTATAGTAAACGATTTGGGTATTGTATGCGTTTTTGTAAATTTCCTTAACAGTATCAATATCGCCCTTTAAAAGCTGACTCTTAAAGAGTGGCACTGTTACCTCCATACCCGAATAAAAATCGGAAACGATTGGGCAAAAGATAGGTAAATTATTAAGTCCTGTAATTTTGCTCATTTCAGGCAGGTGCTTATGGGATTGAGTTAAGCCATACTGTCTTGGTGCGTCTAAAAGCTGACATCTATCGTCGCTTCCGTATTCCTCAATCATTTTCTTTCCACCACCGCTAAAGCCTGTTAAGGAATGACAGGTTAAATATGTATCGGGAGAGATTATGCCATTTTTTATAAGAGGATAAACTAAAGCGATAAATCCGCTTGCGTGACAGCCCGGTACTGCTATGCGCTTGCTATTTTTGATTTTTTCTTCAAAGGATTTATCAAGCTCAGGAAAGCCATATGCCCAGTCGGGATTTGTTCTATGGGCTGTTGAGGTATCAATTACAACTACATTCGGATTGTCTATTAATGATACTGACTCAATTGCAGCTTGGTCGGGTAAGCAAAGGAATGCTATATCAACCTCATTTAATACCTTTTTCTTGGCATTGACATCCTTTCTTAATTCGTCGGGTAAGGTTACAATTTCAATATCGTCACGATTTGAAAGTCTTTCCTCAATTCTAAGTCCTGTTGTGCCTGCCTTACCGTCTATAAAGATTTTCTTTTTCATTTTAAAAACTCCGCTACATATTTTAGCTGCTCGCCAACAGACTCATAGCCTGTAGAGCCTCTTGAAATTCTCTTTGCTACACAGCTTTCAAGTGAAATTTCGTTATATAGGTCACTATCAAAAATGTCAGAGTGTGCTTTGTATTCCTCAAGTGACATTTCGTCAAGTGTAATATTCTTTTTAATGCACTCGCCAACTATTGTACCTACTATTTTGTATGCGCTTCTGAATGGAAGTCCCTTTTTAGTCAGGTAGTCAGCAAGGTCGGTTGCGTTTATAAAGCCACGCTTGGCTGCGTTATACATATTCTCGGGAAGCGCCTTCATTGTTCTTATCATAGGGATAAATACCTCAATGCACTTCTGAACAGTTTCGGTTGCATCAAAGATTGCTTCCTTATCCTCCTGCATATCCTTGTTATATGCAAGCGGTATTCCCTTTAGCATTGTAAGTGTCGCCATTAGATCGCCATATACTCTGCCTGTTTTTCCTCTTACAAGCTCTGCCATATCGGGATTTTTCTTTTGTGGCATAATTGATGAGCCTGTTGTGTAGGAATCGTCAAGCTCAATAAACTTAAATTCCCAGCTTGACCATAAAATAATTTCCTCGCTAAGACGGGATAGATGCATCATAATAAGTGAAAATGCACCTTCAAGCTCTACACAGTAATCTCTATCGGATACACCGTCAATTGAGTTTAGGCAAATACCGTCAAAGCTGAGTGCTTTTGCTACCATATCTCTGTTGGTTGGGTATGTTGTGCCGGCTAATGCACAGGAGCCGAGAGGAGAGTAATTCATTCGCTTTATAGCATCCTCTAGTCTTGTAACATCACGCATAAGCATCATACAGTATGCTAAAAGGTGATGCGCAAAGGTAATTGGCTGTGCTCTTTGGAGATGTGTATAGCCCGGCATTATTGATTTTTGATTTTTTTCGGCTTGCTCGCTTAAGGCTGAGATAAGCTCCTTTAGCATAAGGATAATTTTGCCGGCTTCGTCACGCATATATAAGCGAAGATCAAGAGCTACCTGGTCGTTACGGCTTCTTGCAGTATGTAATCTTTTACCTGCGTCGCCTATACGCTTTGTAAGCTCTGCCTCAACAAACATATGGATATCCTCTGCGTTTTCATCAAATGCGAGCGCTCCATTATTTAAGTCGTCAAGAATAGAGGTAAGTCCCTCTGCAATTTTTTCGTACTCACCTTGAGAGATTATGCCACAGCTTGATAGCATTAGCGCATGCTCAAGTGAGCCACGAATGTCCTGCTTATACATTTTTTTATCGAAATGAATTGAAGAATTGAAATCATCCGCTTGCTTATCAAGTGCTTTTTCAAATCTTCCTGCCCACATTTTATCCATTATAAAACCTATTACACCCCACCCTGCATTTTACAGGGCGGGGGCTTTCTTAATTATTATTTTTTATTCTTTGCGTTAACCTGTGCTTGTACCTTGATTGGTAAGCCAAATAGGTTAATAAATCCAGCAGAGTCAGCCTGGTTATAAACATTGTCCTCACCAAAGGTTGCGATTTCCTCTGAATAGAGTGAGTAGTCGCTCCAAACCCCTGCCTTAATCATATTGCCCTTATAGAGCTTAATTCTTACCTTACCTGTAACATTTTCCTGTGTCTTGTCAACGAAAGCAGATAGAGCCTCACGAAGCGGTGTGAACCATTGACCGTTATATACAAGTTCTGCAAATGTGATTGAAAGCTTTTGCTTTTCGTGCATTGTCATTTTGTCAAGACAGATTGTTTCGAGGTAATTATGTGCGAAGTAGAGGATTGCTCCGCCCGGTGTTTCATAAACGCCACGGCACTTCATACCTACAAGACGGTTTTCAACGATGTCAAGTAAGCCTATACCGTTTGCTCCACCTAGCTGGTTAAGCTTTAGGATAATATCCTTAGCGCTCATTTTTACGCCGTCAATTGCAACCGGAATACCCTTTACAAAATCTAATTCAACATAAGTTGGCTTATCCGGTGCCTGTAATGGGGAAACGCCCATTTCGAGGAAGCCTTCCTTTTCGTAAAGTGGCTCATTGCCTGCGTCCTCAAGATCAAGTCCCTCATGGCTTAGGTGCCATAGGTTCTTATCCTTTGAGTAGTTAGTTTCACGGTTAATCTTTAGAGGTACATTGTGAGCCTCTGCGTATTCAATTTCCTCTTCACGAGATTTTATTGTCCATTCACGCCATGGTGCGATAATTTTCATATCCGGTGCAAATGCCTTAATTGTAAGCTCAAAACGAACCTGGTCGTTACCCTTACCTGTACAGCCGTGGCAGATTGCGTCTGCGCCCTCTTTAATAGCTATCTCTGCAATTCTCTTTGCGATTACAGGACGGGCAAAGGATGTGCCGAGCATATATTCCTCGTATAAAGCGCCTGCTTTAACTGTTGGAATTACATAATCGTCAACAAATTCCTCTGTTAAGTCCTCAATGTAGCACTTTGATGCACCTGTCTTAATAGCCTTTTCCTCAAGACCTTCAAGCTCGTCTGCTTGTCCTACATTTCCGGATACTGCGATAACCTCACAGTTGTTGTAATTTTCCTTTAACCACGGAATAATGATTGATGTATCAAGTCCGCCTGAATATGCTAGTACTACCTTTTTAATTTTTGTCTTATCCATTTTCTTTCCCTCCGAATGAAAAAATATTCATTTTTAACGAATGTTATTATAATGCTTTATTATTCATTTGTCAAGGGGTTTTTTGAAAATATTTTAAATTTATTTATTATTTATATATAGCGCCTTGCTTTGCCTTAAGCTTTTAAATAAAAACGCCAAAATCGGATGAATATTTTTGCGAATATTTATGAATAATATTCATTTCACTTAAATAAAAAATCACCCTTTATTCAAGAGTGATTTTCAAATTTCTTCTATTCTATATTAATAAATATATCGCCTGTTGAGGTAGTAATTTTACATTTTCCACCGCTTGTTGTTTCAGGCACTCTTTTCTTGCCTGTTGAGGTATCAACTATGAAAATTTTGTCAGAAAGCAAGCTTCCTTCAACATCACCTGTTGATGTTTCTATAAATATTTCACCCGCATCCATTCGGTCAAATTCAACATCGCCTGTGCTTCTTTCAATGTGAATTTTCTCTGTGGCTATAACACTTTCTAATGTTATTTCTCCTGTTGTGCTTGTTGATTTCAGATTTTTGCAATTAACATTATTTAGCTCCGTTTCGCCTGTGGTGCTATCAAGCGTGATATTTCCACTACAATTAATATTGTCTAATTCCATATCACCTGTGGTAATTGAAAGATTAATTTCGCTTGCCTGTATTTTATCAAAGGAAATATCGCCTGTTGTTAAGTCGATATTGATTGATTTAAATTCAAATTCGTTTTCTAATTTAATATCGCCTGTAGTGCTTTCAATAGTTAAGTTATTGTATTCATTCTTTGGTAAATATACTGTTATTTTGCTTTTACCAAAATTAAATATATTTTGGTACCATTTTTCTTCATTTTCGTACTTGATTACAAGAGCCTCGTTTTCAACTATTGATGTATGCTTTTTGCTTGCTTTTTCGTAAAACACAACCTTGCACATGTCATCCTGTGTTGGGAGAAAAATAATATCCTCTGTATCCACATCAATTGTTATATTTTTAAAATCATCATCTATTTTATGGGTGTTAGTTTCATATTCTGATGTACAACCGCTAAACAACATTATCACAGTAACAATTGTAAGCGCAATTAGTGTTATTATTTTAAAATTTCTCACTGCGTGCTCCTCCTTTTTCCACATTATTATATAGTTATTCAATAGCAATTAATTTGGTGTTGGAAACGCCGTCGGTTTTGTTAAGGCGGATTAATGTAGTGTCCATATCGTAGGTCATATGAGAAATGTCTATTGATAAAACTACGTGGGCACGGGAATTTACGGGTAGGTTTTGGGTGATGGTTAGTATATTAGCGCCACAGGCTGACAATATGCCTAAAACCTCGCCTAAAAGTCCTGCCTTATGGGAAAGCGTTAAGGAAATTACTGCCTTACGACATTCGGTGTCTGTATTGGTGGCAAAAACATAGTCCTTATACTTATAATATGTACTTCTTGAAATGCCTACCTGCTTTACAGCCTCGCTTACATCCTTAACCTTGCCACTTGTAATAAGCGTTCTTGCCTCAATTACCTTTTCAAAGCAGGATGGGAGAATGCTTTTATCTACAAGCAAATATTTACTCTGCATAATACATTACCTCCTCAATGCCGTCCTTGGCAACCTTTAATTCATATGCCTTCCAGTTATTTTCAAGGGAGCTTATTTTCTCGTTTAGCTCCTTTTCAATAGATTTTTCACTCATACATAGACAGGTTGAGCCAGCACCGCTTATTACAAAGGAGCTTGCTCCTAAATCGTATGCGATTTTCTCAATTTCGTCTATATTTCTAAATAGCTTTTTTCTATATTGCTCGTGGATTTTATCCTTGGTTACAACCTTTAATAAATCAAAATTACCGTTTATAAATGCGTGAGGCATTAAAGCAAGTCTTGACATATTATAAACCGCATCATCACGGCTTACCTCTTTTGGTAATACCTTTCTCGCTTCAACGGTTTTAACCTCAAATTCCGGGATTAAAACTGTAAAATGAATTTTATCGGAAATATCGTAAACATAGCTTATAATTTTGCCCTCGTCCCAAGCAGTGATACATAGCGAGCCGTACAGTGCCGGGATCACATTGTCGGGATGTCCCTCAATTTCGGTGCAGACCTGACATAGCTCATCCCACTTCTCTCTTAAAAATTCCTTCCTTTTAATATAATCAGGACAATTTAAAAGTATAGCAGAATATGCTCCTGCGCATATAAAGGTTGAGGATGAGCCAAGTCCTCTTGAGTTAGGTACATTTACACCTATTATTTTTATTTTTACAGATGGGTCTGCGCCTAGTCTTTTGCACATTTCCTTATATGCAACATAGGCAAGGTTATCCTCATTTGCAAATTTTTCCTCACAGCCCTCTATTATGAAGCCACTATCTATTTTTTCAAATACAAATTCATTGTATAGCTGAAATGCAATTCCTGCGCAGTCAAAGCCTGAGCCGACATTGGCTGAGGTGGCTGGTACTCTTACTCTAATTTTTCTCATTTTCTCTCTCGTTTTTTGCGGGACGTCATGGGCGCCGTCCCCTACATTATTCTCTCCAAGTCTTTTTTGCAACCATTGAGCCAACAAAGGAAAGCATTTCGTCCTTTTCAACTGTTACATTGTGAACGATTGGCTTATTTTCAATGTCAACTAAGGATGCCGGGATTTTTGCGCCTGTGTATGCGTTTAGCTTATTTACTGCGTCAAATTCGCTATCGTATTCCTTGCCTAGCGCATTCATAACGCTTGATGAGAATTTGTATGGAGATGCAGTGGACAAAACAACGCTAACATCAGTGTTGCCTGTTTCCTTTGCCCATTTTTCGTAAACACTCCAAGCAACAGCGGTATGGGTATCCATTAGATAGTTTTCTTGCTCGTAAACCTTTTTAATAATTTCAAGAGTTTCCTTGTCGTCAGTAAAGCCTGCATCAAATTCGTTTCTTATCTTGTCAAGCTCTTCCTTTTCAAGTCTATATTCACCCTTTTCCTTAAGCTGTGCCATATAATTTGCACATTTTTCTGCGCCACAGGTTAAATATAAAAGTCTTTCAAGGTTAGAGGAAATAAGAATATCCATTGACGGTGATTTTGTTACGTGGAATTCTCTATTTTTATTATATACACCGTTTTCAAAGAAATCGGTGAGCACCTTATTCTCGTTAGATGCGCAAACAAGCTTACCAACGGGAAGTCCCATTTGCTTTGCAAAGTAGCCGGCTAAAATGTCGCCGAAGTTACCTGTAGGAACGATAAAGTTTACCTTATCGCCCATTTTAATTCTGTTTTCTGCCATCAGGTCACGGTAAGCCTTAAAGTAGTATGCTACCTGTGGAGCAAGTCTGCCTATATTAATTGAGTTAGCGCTGGATAGCTTAACGCCGTCTGGAAGCTCTAAGGTTGCGAAAATATTTTTAACACCGCTTTGGGCATCGTCAAAGTTTCCGTTTACAGATACAACGCAAGTGTTCTTTCCATTTACAGACACCATTTGTCTTTCCTGCACTGCGCTAATACCCTTCTTTGGATAGAATACGATAATTTTAACTCCGTCAACATCACTAAAGCCTGAAAGCGCTGCGCTTCCTGTGTCACCGCTTGTAGCAGTCAGAATTACTATCTCGTCCTTCATATCTGTTGCTTTCTTAGCGCAAGCAATTAATTGTGGAAGCAATTGTAACGCAACATCCTTAAATGCGCAGGTTGGACCGTGATATAGCTCCATAACATATGCGTCAGCTACCTTGGAAAGAGGTGCAAAGTCCTCATTTTCAAACTTTCCGTCATATGCACGGGAAACTGCATCTAATGCTTCATTAAAATTATTATTGAACATTTTGTCATCACTAAAGAGCAAGGAAAGAACAGTTGCAGAGATTTCCTTATTAGTTAAGCCGGAAAGCTTTTCCATAGGAAATTTTGCTGTGTCAAAGCTCTTTGGCATATATAATCCACCGTCATTTGCTATGCCTTGAAGCACTGCCTCGGATGGAGTTTTTTGAATTTTTTGATTTCTTGTACTTAAATACCACATTTTTTAAAATACCTCTTGATTTTTTGTTTTTTATATGATACACTATTTCTCAACAAAATACAAGTGTTTTTGAAATAAAGACACCAAGAAAGGTAAAATTTTTTATGAAAATCGCAATTCTCGGCTACGGAGTAGTTGGTTCGGGCGCTTTAGAGGTGCTTACAAAATACGGCTACGATGTAAAAAGAGTTCTTGATATTCGCCCTCATCCGGAATTAGGTGACAGGCTAACATCAAATTACGACGACATTTTAAATGATAAGGAAATTGAGGTTGTTGCTGAGGCTATTGGCGGTCTTGAGCCATCACATACATTTGTGGTTAAGGCACTTAAGGCCGGCAAGCATGTTGTAAGCTCTAACAAGCATTTAATTTGTGAATATTACGAGGAGCTGCACACTCTCGCTCGTGAAAACGGAGTTACTATTCGCTTTACATCAGCTGTTGGCGGCGGTATTCCTTGGTTATATAATGTAAAAAGAAGTATTCGTTGCGACGAGATTAACAAGATTATGGGAATAATGAATGGTACTACCAACTTTATTCTTGACGCAATGATTACTGACAAAAGAGATTTTGACGAGGTATTAAAGGAAGCGCAAGCTCTTGGCTATGCTGAGGCTAATCCTTCAGCTGACATTGACGGTCTTGATACAGGCAGAAAAACTGCCATTTCCTCCTCAATTGCATTTAGTACAGTTGTTAAGGAAAGCGATGTTTCAATATTTACTATGCGCACAATTAAGAAATGTGACATAGAATATATTGTTGGAAAGCTTAATAAGACTGTTAGATATTTAGGCTTTGGTGTGAAGCACGAAAATGGTATTTCTGCTTTCGTTGAGCCTGCTTTATTATCAAGTGATGCTTTAGAATCTAATGTAAACAAGAATTTTAATATGATTACTCTATTTGGTGAAAGCGTTGGCCGTCTTTCCTTCTATGGACAGGGCGCCGGCAAGTATCCTACAGGTAATGCGCTGGCACAGGATATTATTGACATTGTAAACGGCGCTCGCTCTGTAAGATTTGAGAATAAGCAAGTAAATATTGATAATTCTTTAGTAACTAGAAAATATTACATTAGAACAAACAGTAATGCTTCATTCCCTTGCTTTGCAAGTGAGGAAGTAATTAACGGCAGCAGATATATTATTACAAATGAAATTTCTGTTTCATATATGCACGAAATTGCAAAAATAATTTCAGAAAAGGACCCTGCTTCATTCTATGCAGGAATTGAGGAATAATTTATGTTAAAGGTTGTAAAGTTTGGTGGCTCATCCTTAGCTTCAGGTGAGACATTTAATAAGGTTAAGAAAATTATTGAGGCTGACAATTCAAGAAGAATTGTTGTTGTTTCAGCTCCCGGAAAGAGATTTAGTGGCGACACTAAGGTAACAGATTTACTTTATATTTGCCATGCGCATATTAAGTATAATGCTCCATTTGATGATGTTCTTTCTAAAATTGAGGACAGATACAGAGAAATTCACGCATCCTGCGGTCTTACACAGGATATTGAGACAGAATTTTTAAAGATTCGTTCTACTCTTTCTAAGAAAACAAGTGTTGATTACATTGTTTCAAGAGGCGAATATTTAAATGCAAAATTAATGGCTGAATATCTTGGCTACGCATTTGTTGATAGTGCTGAGTGGCTTGTATTTAATTATAACGGTAAGGTTGATTTTGACAAGTCCTATGAAAATCTTGCAAGAATTATGGAAACATATCCAAAGGTAGTTCTTCCCGGATTCTACGGCGCTACTCCTGACGGAAATGTAAAGACATTCTCCCGTGGCGGCTCTGATATTACAGGCGCTATAGCCGCTGCTGCTATGAATGTTGATATGTATGAAAACTGGACTGATGTTAGCGGTATTATGACTGCTGACCCAAGAATTGTTGAAAATCCAAGACCTATTGAAAATGTTACCTTTGCAGAGCTTCGTGAGCTATCCTATATGGGTGCTGAGGTTTTACACGAGGAAACCGTATTCCCTGTAAGACAAAAGAATATTCCTCTATTTATTAAAAACACTAATGATATGAAGGCCCGCGGTACTCTTATTATGGAGAGCTTTGACGAGGATGAGGAAAGCAAAAACGTTCACTTTATTACAGGTATTTCCGGTAAGAAAAACTACTCTATCATTACTATTGCAAAGAATAGAATGAACGAGGAAATCGGCTATGTAAGAAAGGCTCTTGAGGTATTT
>JAGAJV010000207.1 GCA_017625915.1 Clostridia bacterium | reverse complement strand
CACCACCGGAAACAAAGGTTTTTACTCCTGTTTTTGCAGAAATGAAGGAAGCCTTTGTGCTGTTTGTTATAAGTACAATTGATTTTCTTTCACCTAAAATTTTTATAAGCTGTAAGCAGGTTGAGGAAGCGTCTATCATAACGGAGTCACCGTCATTTATCAGGTTAAGACATTTTTTTGCAATAATGTCCTTTTCTGTAACAAACTCTCTTTCACGAAGCTCTTGAGGAACACTTTCTCCGGGGAAGCTGCTTAAAAACGCACCGCCGTGTGTTCTTATAATTTTACCTGCTTCGGCTAATGCTTTAAGGTCCCTACGCATTGTAGCCACACTAACGAAAAGCTTTTCGCAAAGCTCATCAACAGAAACCTCACGGTTTTGGCTTAAATATTCAAGTATGCTATTCTCTCTATCCTTAAGTGACATTTTGACCTCCCTATTGTTAATAATGATTGCAAATTATACACTTATCATTCATAAAATGAGCGTTTAGCTCAATTGAAATGCAATTAATTGACAGTTTCGCTCAATGACATTATAATATGAAGTAATATAAAAATCAAGGAGAAAAGGTATGAAAAGAAAAATTTTATTAATTCTTTCAACAGTTGTCATTCTTGCGTGCCTGCTTGCGCTCTCAGTTAGCGCTATATCAGGTACGGGAATAGAGACCGATCCTTATGTAATCGAGACGGCAGAGGATTTTGTTTCTATCAAGGATAAGCTTTCTGCATATTACAAATTAGATGCAGACATCTCAGTTTCCTCAACCACAGGCGCAACCATATATGGCAGAAAGAACGTTGGTGGTATCGCAGGCGTTGTTTTCTATACAGGTAGCGTTACAAATTGTGCTAACTACGGCGCAATCAGCGGTAAGAGCATATCAAAAGGCGTTGATATGGGTGGTATTGTTGGATGTACATGGTACACTGAAACAAGCTATGTAACAATCAAAAATTGCTATAATGAGGGAACAGTAGAAGGAGAGGGCTATAACTGTGGCGGTGTTGTTGGCTATTCCTATGCAGGCAAAATTGTAAACTGCTTTAATGTAGCACAGGTAACCTCTACTGCATCAAACGGTGCAGGCTCTATTATCGGTAAAACAGAGCCAAATAAAACTCACTCATTAAGTGGCTATATATCATTAACCTCTGATGCATTAATCGGAGATAAAAACGGAACTGTAACAATTGGCTCAACCTTGCTTGAATCAGCAGGCGTTGCAATTTATCTTGGCTCAGGCTCAGGCATTCGCGGAGAATTTCACGTTGATAACAGTGGCTATGAGGCATTCTGCCGTTTTGCAGGTATTGATAAAGCTGATTTTGAATATGGCTCAATTGTTTCTACAAAGGAAATCGTAGCATCACTAAACGGAGATTTATTCTCCGAGAAAGCATAGCAAGCGGCAAGGTTGCTATTGCCCCTGCTATAAAAAATGGCGAAAAGCAGTACTTCTATGTTGATGAAAATAAGGGTGAGGGCTACTGCAAGGAATACCAAGAGTACATTTGCGTAGATGCAACCGGAAAAATAATTAAACCAACTTATGTGTCGGAACATTTTGGAGTAATCCTAAGACAACATCAATTGCCAAAAATCAGATTCCATGATCTAAGACACTCATGTGCATCATTGTTACTATCAAACGGAGTACCAATGAAAATGATACAGGACTGGTTAGGACATAGTGATATGGGAACAACAGCGAATATCTATTCGCATATAGATGCGGCAAGCAAACTAATGTCAGCGAATGTTATGGGCTCAACCATTAAAATATAAAAGGACTAAATCCTAAGATTTAGCCCTTAATGGCGGAGAGTGTGGGATTCGAACCCACGTAAGGTTTGACCCTTAAATGCATTTCGAGTGCACCTCGTTATGACCGCTTCGATAACTCTCCATATAAAAATTTTGCGAGAAAACTGCGAGAAAGTCATCTCGCAAAATACATAGAAAACAAACTTAAAGCCAAGCACCGCAAAGGTTTGCTGGCAACATGAAAAACAAAAACGATAGTTTTTCGAGTCACGCCTCTTCAACCACTTGAGTAATCCTGCTTATTTGCTAAATAAGTATAGCATAATTTAAATGCTTTTTCAAGGTCTAGGTTGAAAAAAACAGGAAATGTGATAGAATATTTATTAGCATATTTAAGGTGGTGATAAAATGGACAAGGCTGATATGAAATATATTAAAATGACAGAAACGCCTATACCAAGACTTGTAATTACTCTCGGTATTCCTACCACCATTAGTATGCTTATTACCAACATTTATAATATGGCAGATTCCTATTTTGTAAGCCAGATTTCTGAAAGCGCAGGCGGCGCTACAAGCGTTGTTTTTGGTATTATGACAATTTTGCAAGCCTTTGGCTTTATGTTTGGACATGGCGCAGGAAGCCAAATTAGCAGATTTTTAGGCAAGCAGGACAGTCAAAACGCAAGCAAATATGCCTCAACAAGCTTCTTTTATTCCTTGCTTTGCGGAATTTTAATTTTAGCCGGTGGGTTAATATTCCTAGAGCCGCTTATGATGCTTTTAGGCAGCACGGATACAATTCTGCCCTACGCAAAGGATTATGGAATGTGGATTTTAATTGCTGCCCCTGCTATGTGCGCAAGCTGTGTTCTTAATAATATTCTTCGCTATGAGGGAATGGCTACTCTTGCTATGATAGGACTTACCACGGGTGGTATTTTAAATATGATACTCGACCCTGTGTTTATATTTGAGCTTAATATGGGCATTGGCGGAGCAGGCTTTGCAACAGCCGTTTCTCAATATATTTCCTTTGGCATATTACTTTATATGTTCTTAGCAAAAAGGACGCAAAGCAAGCTTTCACTTAAATTCATTGATAAAAAGCTTGGAACAATAGGAAGTATAATAAAGGAAGGACTTCCTAGCTTTGCAAGACAAGGACTTAATAGCGTGTCAACTGTAGTTTTAAACACACAGGCTAAGGCGTTTGGCGATATTGCCATTGCCGCAATGGGCTATGTATCAAAAACCGCAGGACTTATATTCAGCGTAGGACTTGGTATAGGACAAGGCTTCCAGCCTGTTGTTGGCTTTAACTATGGAGCGAAAAAATACGAGCGAGTAAGAAAATCAGCAATATTTACATTCCTTTTCAGTATGGTGTTTTTAGGTGTTATTTCAGTAGCCTGCTATATTTTCGCAAACGATATTATATATCTTTTCGGTGAAAACGACGAGGTTACAAAAATCGGTGGAGTAGCCCTTAAAATGTTCTGTATTAGTATGCTGTTTTTCCCTGTTTCCGTAGTTGCCACAATGCTTTTTCAATCTATAGGCAAAAGCGTTTCAGCTCTTATTTTGTCCTGCCTGCAAAATGGACTTTTGCTTATCCCAATGTACTATATTTTACCAATATATATGAATATAACAGGCATACAGGTAGCAAGACCGCTTGCTTATATCCTATCTGCATTTGCAGCTGCCCCAATGCTTATTGTATTTTTACATAAGCTTAAAAAACAACAGACATAACGATTTCATCACCAAAAAATAACGACTACCTTTTAAGTAGTCGTATTTTTTTTATTTGTGTCCCACCGAGCCGTGTAAAACAATCATTTGAACCCTGCTCTAAGCAAGGCGGTGCCCTCATAATATCTTCACTGCTTCCAACATCTATCTAACCCAGTCCGACAAAAGTCCATTAAGAGAGGAAAGATAGGAGGCCTGCAAACCGATATAGGATATTGAGCTCCATTTGTAAATTGTAGGTCGAATACATCGTCTTATCACGCACTAAGCAGGATAAAATCCCTCGATATTAACAGTATATGCAAAAATCAAAATTTAATTCTTATTATCGTGGTCAATTACATTAATTCTTTTATCAAAAACCTGGCAAACAGCCTCAAGCTCCTCACCGTCAACAGGCTGATAAATATCCTCCTTTTTGCCCACTTGAACCTTTTTAAGAACATAATATTCAGTAGGAGTAATAGCCACATATGTAGAGCCGTTAATTACGCACTCGTCAATAACCTCATATGTTGTTTGGCTACCGTCGTCCTCAGTAAAGGTAAGAAAATTCTTGTCTTTATTCATTACATACACCTCGTTTACATTCTTATTGTAGCATAATTATCGACACTTGTCAAGGGCTTTTAAAAAAGCAGATTATTCCTCAGTCTTATTTTCGCCAAATTGCTTTACAACTATAATTTGCTTAGTGCTATAAGCCTTATCAACAAGCTCGTCAAAATTAAGTCTGTTCTGTTGCTCTATTACCTCGCTAAGCTCAGGCCTTGTCTTAGGATGTCTTGGTGTAAATACAGTACAGCAATCCTCGTATGGCAATATAGATGTGTCAAATGTGCCGATTTTTCTTGAAACCTCAATAATTTCGCCCTTATCCATACCGATAAGAGGACGGTAAATTGGAATATCAGCCATTTCATTTACAACATGAATAGCCTTCATTGTTTGAGATGCCACCTGACCAAGGCTTTCACCTGTAATAATTGCCTCACAGTGTAGCTCGTGAGCAAGTCTTAGAGAAAGCGCCATCATATAGCGACGGAGTAAAAGTGTAAAGTAGTCCTCGTCACAGTTATCACGAAGTAATTCTTGAATTTCAGTAAGTGAAATTACATGAACTCTTACTCTCATTGTGTAATCACAAAGGATTTTTGCAAGCTCTAAAACCTTTTCCTTAGCGCGCTCTGAGGTATAAGGAAAGCTTTCAAAGTGAACACATTCCAAGGTTACACCGCGCTTAGCCATCATAAAGCCAGCCACAGGGGAGTCGATTCCACCGGATAAAAGCAGTAAGCCGTGTCCGCTTGTGCCATAAGGAATACCGCCTGCTCCCTTTTCCTGTCCTGCGTGAATAAATGCCTCGTTTTCACGAATTTCCACATGAACAATAATTTCAGGATTTCTTACATCAACCTTAATTCCGCGAACGCAGGAGAGAATAGCCCCGCCAACCTCGCCGGAGATTTCAGGTGAGGTCATAGGGAAGCGCTTGTCCGATCTCTTTGATTCTACCTTAAAGGTTTTATAGCCCTTTAGCTTTTCCGGCATATATTCCTTAACTACACTAATAATAGTGTCAATATTCTTTTCACAGGCAAAGGCTCTTGAAACACCAACAAAGCCAAATACATGCTTTGCCTGCCAGGTCATATCCTCAATTCTTTCAATTGATTCCTCGTCAAGCGGTTCAATGTAAACTGTGCTTTGAGAGTAGTAAATTTTATAATTACCGATACGCCTAGCCCTTTGTCTTAATTGCTTAAGCATCTTAGCCTCAAAGTCAGCACGGTTTCCACCCTTTAGAATAACCTCGCCGTATTTACATAAAATAACTTCTTTTCTTATACTCATCTTACCTGTCCGTCACCCTTTATAATATATTTTTCAGTTGTAAGAGCGCTAAGCCCCATAGGTCCTCTTACATGTAGCTTTTGCGTTGAAATTCCAATTTCAGCGCCAAGACCAAACTCACCGCCGTCAGTAAAGCGAGTTGACGCATTTACATATAAAGCGCAGGAGTCAATGCTCTTTACAAAGTAATCTGCATTTCTGAAATTCTCGGTGATAATTGCTTCACTGTGTCCTGTTGAATACTTTCTTATGTGGTCAACTGCCTCATATACATCGCTAACCACCTTACAGCTTACAATATAATCATCATATTCTGTATCGTAGTCCTCGTCTGTGGCAGGAGCAATTCCCTTTAAAATTTCACAGCATTTTTCACAACCTCTTATTTCAAGAGAATATTTTCTTGTTTCCTCATAAAATCGTGTTAGAAATTCCGTAGCTACAGATGGATGAACAAGTATTGTTTCAATAGCATTACAAACTGAAGGGCGAGAGCATTTTGCATTTAAAGCAACGGAAATTGCCATATCAATTTTTGCGCTTTCGTCAACATATAAATGGCAGTTTCCGGCACCTGTTTCAATAACAGGCACAGAGCTGTTTTCTACAACGCTTTTAATCAGTCCCTTGCCACCGCGAGGAATTAAAACATCCACACCCCCACGCATTTTCATTAAAAGATTGGCGCTTTCACGGGTTGTGTCCTCAATTAATGTAACGATATTTTTGTCATAGCCACACTGAGAAATTGCTTCACGGATAATTTTTACAATCACCTTGTTAGAATTAATTGCTTCCTTGCCACCGCGAAGAATTACTGCATTACCACTCTTAATGCAAAGAGACGATGCATCAGGCGTTACATTAGGTCTTGCCTCGTAAATCATAGCAACAACGCCAAGAGGTACTTTAGTTTTTTGAATTTCAAGACCGTTAGGACGGGTAAAAAGCTCACCAGTGCCAATAGGGTCAGCTAAGCTGGCTACAAAATCTATAGCATCACTAATTGCATAAATTCTGTCCTTGCTTAGCATTAGACGGTCAAGCATAGCATCCTTAATTCCGTTATCCCTTGCGTTAGCTAAATCTATCTTATTAGCCTCGATAATTTCTTCATAGGACTCACGAATTTTGCTTGCCATA
Organism: Clostridia bacterium; assembly: GCA_017625915.1. Classification (GTDB taxonomy): domain Bacteria; phylum Bacillota; class Clostridia; order Oscillospirales; family CAG-272; genus RGIG2000. The sequence continues at coordinate 13,783 of JAGAJV010000207.1, read as the reverse complement.
GTATTAAGAATTCTATTTCTATCCTTGCCACTTGCGTTAGCTAATTCTCTTGATGCTACCTTAGCATTTTGACAAAGACCGTAAATTACATCATATAGTTCCATATTAGCTCCTTATTTTCTTCTTGCAAAGTATGTACCGATATGCTTTCCGTCAAGAATATCGTATAGCTTAAGTGGATTTTCGCCATTTATAATAAGCATAGGAATACCTACATTTGTGGCAATCTCGGCAGCATTGATTTTTGTAATCATACCACCTGTACCGCGGGATGTGCCGGCTCCGCCTGCATAGGACTTAATTTCGTCAGTTATTTCCTCAACTCTGTCAATTAGCTTAGCGTCGCTATGCTCTCTAGGATTTTTGTCAAATAATCCGTCAATATCACTTAGATTTATAATAATATCAGCATTACAAGCAATTCCAACATAAGCGGATAGAGTATCGTTTCCGCCGAATTTAATACCGTCACAGGAAACAGAGTCGTTTTCGTTTACAATAGGAATACAGCCCATTTTAATTAGTGTGTGGAATGTGTTTCTTACAAGCTCAAGACGGTGAGAGTCGTCCACAACATCCTTAGTCATAAGAATTTGAGCTACAGTATGTCCATACATAGAGAAGAAGCTCTCATACATTTTCATAAGCTGACTTTGACCAACTGCTGCGCAAGCCTGCTTTTGCTCAAGGGTTGACGGATATTCGCTTAAGGACAGCTTAGCATAGCCGGCAGAAACAGCGCCCGAGCTTACAATAACAACCTCGTGACCGGCATTTTTAAAATCTGCCACAGTGCGAACAAAGGTCTCAATGCGTCTATAGTTTAATGAACCGTTTTGATATGTTAGAGTAGATGTACCTACCTTAATCACTATTCTTTTACAATTTTTGATAACATTCATAGAAAAAACCTCAAAAAAACTTGATTATGAAGCACAAATAATATATAATATTTGTGTATTTGTATTATTATATAACTAAAATACTGAAATTTCAAGTAGTAAGAAAGGAAAAAACCAATGAAAGAAAAGATTTATGTTGAAATTGCAGGAATTAGACTGGGAATTGTAACCGAGGACGGCGCATCCTATGTTAAGGATATAGCAGAGGCGGTTGAGAACGATATTAAAAAGATGACAAAAGCACAGAAAAACTGCTCACTTGTAGAGGCATCGCTATTTTCCTCAATGAGCTATTACAGCAGGGCTATTGAGGGCGAAAAGAGAGTTAAAAACCTGGAAACACAGGTTGCACTTTATCAGGCAAATGTAAATAGACTAAAGAAGGAAAACGAGGAGCTTAGAATTAAGCTTTTAAATAATGGAAAATAAAAATTTACCACAAATTTTAGCCCCTGCCGGCGATATGGACGCACTTAAAAGTGCTATAGCCAACGGTGCTGATGCTATCTACCTGGGGCTTGATTTGTTTAATGCAAGAATCAGAGCAAAAAATTTCACCCTTGATAATATTGGCGAGGCAGTAAATTTAGCCCACGCCCATAATGTGAAAATATTTGTAACATTAAATATCGCAATTTACGATAAGGAAATACAAAGCGTGCTTGACTATGTTGATAAATTGTGGGTAGAGGGCGTTGATGCGCTTATAGTGTCTGACTTAGGTATTGCATCACTTATAAGAAAATACTATCCCGATTTTGAAATTCACGCAAGCACACAATGTACCGCACATAGCTTAAGTGGAGCAGATTTTCTATATGATAAAATGGGAGCAAGCCAAGTGGTCTTAGCCCGTGAGCTACCCAAAAAGGAAATAGAATATATTGCAAAAAAATCCAAGGCTAAAACGGAAATTTTTGTTCACGGCGCTCACTGTATGTCAGTGTCGGGACAGTGTCTTATGTCCTACGCAATGGGCGGACGAAGCGGAAACCGTGGCGAGTGCGCTCAGCCCTGTCGCTTACCGTATAAAATGTGTGGCAAAAATGGCTATCCACTAAGCCTTAAGGATATGTCCTTAAATAACCATATTACTGAAATTATAAATTCCGGCGTTGATACATTAAAAATCGAGGGCAGAATGAAAAGCAGTGACTATGTTGGCGGTACTGTGTCCGTATGGCGCAATTTAATTGACGAGCAAAGAAATGCCACAAAGCAGGAAAAAGCGACACTTGAGGGGCTTTTTTCCCGTCAAGGCTTTACAGATGGCTATTTTACAGATAGCATTACATCAAAAATGCTGGGGGTTCGCTCCGACGAAAATAAGGAAGCCACAAAAAGCATACAAGCAACCGTGGGTGAGCTTAAAAAGGTGAAAATTAAGCTACAGGGTCGCTTTATTTTAGATAAAAAGGCAGAATTAACGGTCACCTGTGGTAATAAAACTGTAACTGCTTATGGCGATATAGTAGAAAAGGCGATTAATGCACCTATTTCCAAGGAGGATATTATAAAAAGCCTTTCCAAGCTAGGCAATACCCCCTATGAGCTAGAAGCTATAGAGATTGAAAAGGACGACGGTATTATGGTGCGTGTGTCCTCGTTAAATGCTTTAAGAAGACGGGCGATTGACCTCCTATCCTTTACAGGCAGAGAGCCAAGGGAGCACACATATACACCTAAAAAAGCAACACAGGGTAAGCTAAAATCTAGAACAGCGGTATTTTCAACTATAGAGCAAATTCCCGAAAACAGCGACTATTTTGATATTATATTTGTTTACGCAGATAGATATAAAAAGGACCCGCGTATAAATGGCGTTTATATGCCACCCGTTATTTTAGATAGCGAGGAAAGGGAGATTTACGCAAAGGTTAGGGAAGCTAAGGAAAATGGCGTTCAGTATGCACTAATTACCAATGTGGGACAAATTGAAAAAATCAAGGAGCTGGGACTTAAAATGCTTTTTGATTTCAGATTTAATGTATTTAACGCGCCCTGTGTGGATTTTCTATATAATCAAGGCGCAGAAAGCGTTATTTTGTCCCCTGAGCTTACACTACCGCAAATTAACGATTTAAAGCTCAATCGCATAATAGCTTACGGCAAAATTCCTGTTATGACCACCCACAAGTGCGTTTTAAAGGATACTGTCGGCTGTGATAAATGCAAGGGATATATACAGGATAGACAAAATGCAAGCTTTTATGCTGAGGGTATTTTTGGACATCGAAATATTATCTATAACAGCGTGCCAATCTATATGGCAGATAGAATGGATAAATTAAAGGACTTTTCACATCATTTCATTTTTACAAGTGAGAGCCAAAAGGAGTGCTACGAGGTAATCGAATCATATAAGAAAAAACTAGAACCAAAAGGAAATGTTAAGAGAATAAAATGAAATTAATACTTGCATCAAAATCACCAAGAAGAAAAGAAATTTTATCTATGGTGACAAATGATTTTGAAATAAGAGTCAGCGATGCTGACGAAACAATTGAAAATGGCGTATCCCCCTTTGATGTGCCAAGACTTCTTGCAATAAAAAAGGCAGAGGCGGTTACATTAAATGAAAATGAGGTAATAATCGGCTGTGATACAATAGTTATTTCTCCGGACGGCGAAATTATGGGCAAGCCAAAGGACGATAGTGACGCTATCCGTATGCTTAAAAAGCTTTCAAATACAACTCATTATGTAACAAGCGGTATATGCATAAGAAGTAAGGATAAAACAGTTAGCGAGGCTGTAACCACTAAGGTTATTATGCGTAAGCTAATGGACAGCGAAATTGAGAATTATGTAAACCGTGACCACCCAACCGACAAGGCAGGCGCATATGGCATACAGGAAATGGCAGGCGCATTTGTAAGCGCAATTGAGGGCGACTTTTATAATGTTGTTGGTCTGCCCCTGTGTCGCTTATGTGAGCTTTTGCGTGATAATTTTAATTTGGATTTATTAAGCTAATATGACAAAAAAACAGAAAAAGGAACAAATTGCAAAAATAGTAGAGGAGCTGAAAATCCTCTACCCTGTGGCGCTATGCTCACTAAATTATGAGGGTGAGGGCTGGAAGCTGCTTGTAATGGGCAGGCTAAGCGCTCAATGCACTGACGAAAGAGTAAATATAGTATGCAAGGATTTGTTTGAAAAATTTCCAACCGCTAAAGCCTTAGCCGACGGCGACCTTACGGAAATTGAAAGCATTATCAAATCCTGTGGCTTATATAAAATGAAGGCAAGGAACATAAAAAGCGAATGTCAAAGGCTTGTTTACGAATGTAATGGCGTAATCCCCGACACAATGGAGGAGCTGCTAAAATTCGAGGGCGTTGGCAGAAAAATAGCTAATCTTATTTTGGGTGACCTGTACGGAAGGCCTGCAATTGTGGCAGACACGCATTGTATGCGTATTTGCGGTAGGCTTGGAATGTATAAGGAAGGACAAAAGGACCCCTTAAAAACCGAAAAAATAATGAGCGAGCTAATTGAGCCAAGGGAGCAAAGCGACTTTTGCCACCGTATGGTGCTTTTTGGCAGGGAATATTGCTCGGCTAAAAATCCAAGGTGCGATATTTGCCCAATCAAAATGCTTTGTAGGCATTTTGAAGTGGCTAGTCTGTAGGGGACGGCGCCCGCGACGTACCGATTTCTAATTCAGACCGGAAAGGAATCATATGATAGAAATAATTAAATTGCCCAAGGAAAGATACAAGGAAGCAACAGATTTAATTTGGCAGGTATTTCAAGTTTACGAGGTGCCTGATTTCCCACCGGAGGGAGTAATTGAATATAAAAGGATTTTAGACGAAACTGAGAAATTAAAAAACATCATTTTCTATGCCGCTATGGAAAACGATACAGTAGTCGGCGTTCTTGGTATGCGTGAAAATAACCATATCGGATATTTTTATGTAAAGGAAACGCATCACCGTCGTGGTATTGGCAAAATGCTATTTAACGCTATGCGTGTTGATTATAAGGGTGATATAACGGTAAACGCCTGTCCCTATGGTGTGCCTGTATATAAAAAATTAGGCTTTGAAGAAACTGACATACAAAAAAATAAAAACGGAATAATCTTTACACCAATGAAAAGGAGAGAAAAATGAAAAAGCTAATTTTGTTGCTTGCTATGCTTTTAGCCCTAGCATGTATTCTTGTGGCTTGTGGAGACAAAGCGCCAAGCGATACATCAAGTGATACCTCAAGCGACACCTCAAGTGATACGCAGATAGCAGATTGCGTACACGAATACGGTGAGTGGACTGTGCTAACTAAGGCAACCTGCACCAATAAAGGCGTTGATACAAAGCAGTGCAAGCTTTGTGGCAAAAAAACATCAAGATTTGTTGACCCAACAGGACATAATGAGGTTATTGACGAGGCTATCGAGGGAAGCTGTCTAAAGGACGGATATACCGAGGGCAAGCATTGCTCATATTGTGGCCTTGTTACAGTAGCACCAAATAAAATTCCTAAGGAGGAGCTACATAAGTATGACGAGCTTGTAAGCGTAATCACAACACCTTCAATGAATTCAGAGGGTAAGGCAAGCTTTAAATGCTCTGTATGTAACGAAACAAGCGAGGTAAAATTAGATAAGCTAACATCTGCAAAGCTTAATAAAAGCGATGTTTACAATATTGAAGCTGATGAATTTAACCCTGCTATAGATAATATATGGAAGGTTGTTGACGGAAACAAAAATACCGCAGGTCTTTACAACACAGGCGACGACTGGTTTGGTAATGTGGGCGATACTCTTGTTATTACCTTAAAGCAGGAAATGGTGCTAACAGATTTAAAGATGTACACAGCAGGTAACTGGACCTTTGCTGATGTAGTTGTAAAAAATGCAAGAGGTCAGCAAACTGCAAAGGCCAGCGTTAAGGCAAATGGCTCTGCATATGGTGGCGAGGGCGAGGCACATACTGTATTTTCAAACAAAAATGTAAAGGCATATACTATCGAAATTACAATTAAGGACAATAAGGGTAGCTATATGAACTTTAAGGTTGCCGAGGTGGAAATTAAGGCAGCTAAGGTTGATACAAGACTACCGCATGACCATGTATATAGAGAATATGTAAAGGATACAGCTCCTGCAACCTGTTCTAAGCAGGGTAAGGCGGAATTTGCCTGCTATTGTGGCGCAACGGGCGAAAAATCAACACCGGTTATTGACCATAGCTACACAGTATTAACCTCATCAAAGCCTGCAACCTGTACAGAAAACGGTAAAAGCATTTATAGGTGCGAAACCTGTAATAATAGTATTGAAAAGAAAATCGTAGCGAAGGGACATATTTATGCTAAGCTGGTAAGCTATATAGCAGAGCCTACAAACAGCGCAAACGGTAAGGCAACCTTTAAGTGTGTTGGCTGTGAGCTGACAAGCGATAAGGAAATACAGGCACTACCTCTTGGTAAAATTGAGCATTTAAGAGTTACCGAGCTTGTGGGCGGTAGCGTAAAGCTAAAATTCAATGTATATGGCGAAAAGGCAAATTATGAAATAAGATATAGCGAAAGCGAAATTACAAGCAGTAATTTTAATAGCGCAACAAGGCTGGACTCCAAAATCACAGGGGATGGGGAATATACCGCATCATTTAGCTTAACAGCTGGCTTAAATAAAAGCTACTATGTTGCTATAAGACCGTATATCGGAAGCAACTATGGCGAAATTGCAGCTATCAGAGTAGGTGGTAATAGGCTAATTCCTATTGATTATCATTCAGCAAATGTATATAGTGGCGAGGTTTTAAATTCCTTTGCTCCAATGTTTGACGAGCAAAACGAGGATAGAACAAAAATACCAACAACGGTTTTATCACAAATCTTCAATGATTCAAGCGATAAGGTGCTTTATGGCTCTAATCTATCCCCTATAGTTGATCTTGAATATATGCATTATGTATCCGGCGTGTACCTATACTATGCAAATGCAGGCGCAAGCGTAACTGTAAGATGGAGCAAAACCCCTGTTGATTTCCAAGCAGATAACTCCAAATGGAACGGTAATTATACCTTTACAGCAAATAGTGGCTGGAATGAAATAAAGATAGATAGGGACACAAGATATATTCAGGTTATCTTTAAGGACGGATATGCTCCATATGAAATGCTGATTTACGGCTTCCAAAACGGAGACGGCGACAAGATTGCAACAGAAATTGGCTCATTACCTACAATGGGCGAAATGATGGGTATGTGTGGCTTTGTTGCCGCAGGTAATGGTAATACACCAATTGAATCAGTAAGCTGTACAACAGTTTTAAGAGAATATCACCAATTCGGTTGGTCCTATAGCTTAGAAAAGTATCCTAACAAGGCAGCCTTCTTTGATGGCTGGATGGGCAATTTTGATGCAAAATACAGACAATATTCTCAAGCAGGCATTAATGTAATTCCTTGCGTTCAATGGGATCTTGTAAATGTATCACTATCAAATAAGGTTGACGAAAACAACCTACCTAGAAAATCTGGCAGTAGCTTTATAAAGGGCGACTTCTGGGATAAATTCAACCCACATACATACTTTGTATATGCTGACAGTATGTTTGCATTTTCAGCTCGCTATGGCTCAAATAATTCAATGGATTTACTTGATATTGCATTAAATCAGGTTGATGGCTCGGGCTCTGTTGGCTTAGGCTACATAAAGTGGATTGAGCTGGGAAACGAGCCTGACGGTGGCTGGAACGGTATTCATAATTACTATTCTGCATATCAATTAGCAGCGCTAACCTCAGCAGGCTACGACGGACACTGTCGCACAATGGTATCCTCAATTTCAAATAACGGCTATCACCTAGGCGTTAAAAATGCTGACCCTAATATGAAGGCAGCAATGGCGGGCGTATCTGCTGTAAGCAACGAATATATTACCGCTATGTGCTATTGGATGAAGGCAAACAGACCTGACGGCAATGTAGCAATAGACGCATTTAATGTTCACTATTATATGAATAAGCAGGTTGTTTTATCCAATGGCTATACATATACAATAGGCGCTTGCCCGGAGGAAGCAAAGCTACAGGAAACGCTTTCTCATTTAATTGCTATAAGAGATAAGTATTATCCTGAAAAAGAGGTTTGGCTAACTGAGTTTGGTTGGGATACAAACCAAAGCTATGCAACGGTAAACTCCTCTCACGCATATGAAAATAAGGATACAGGCGTATCCTATACAGGCAGACAGGTACAGGCTATGTGGCTGACAAGAGCATACCTACTGCTTTCCGCAATAGGTGTTGATAAGGCTACAATGTATATGTGCGAGGATGTAGGAACAGTTGAAAACGAAGCAGTAGGTAAGTTTGCAACCTCAGGTGTTATCGGCTTCGAGTACGATGAATATGGTAATGTAAGAGAGTTTAAAAAGGATTCCTATTATTACCTATACACACTTAAAAATACTCTTGGCGACTATACCTTTAATGAAGAGCTTGAGGCTTACGACGAAAATGTTATGATTTACGAGTATAAAACTAAGGATGGCAGAACAGCATACGCAGTATGGTGTCCTACCTCAGACGGATCTGTCGTAAATAACTATCAATTAAAAATTGACGGTAAGACAGCAACACTTGTTGAAAACGAGTATGGCGACGCTGACGGCGTACAATCAACACTTAATGCTGACAGCCTTGGCTATGTATCAGTAAATGTAAGTGAAAATCCAGTTTACATTATAGTTGACTAATATAAAAAATATCGAGGCGTGCCTCGATATTTTTTATTTGTCAGCCGTTACACCCTAAATATTGTCCACCTATTATATTACTTTTGTCTTGCAATTATACCTATAATATAGTAAAATAAAATTAGATTAATATAGGAGGACAAAAATGAGCCTTTTTAGAAAAGAGGAAAATGCGTTAATTCGCTTTTTCAACTCAGAAATAGTAAGAATAGAGCCTTGGGGCAAAAATAGCCTTCGTGTAAGAGCAACTCCCGAGGGCAGATTTTCAAATAAAAACCGAGCACTGCTAGATATAAACAAAGAAAAAGCAGACATTGTAATCGGCGAGGAATCAGCCACCATAATAAACGGTAATGCCAAGGCGACAATTGACAGTAACGGCAAAATTACAATATATAATCAGCAGGACAAAATAATGCTTGAGGAAGCATTAAGACTACAGCCGTTAAAAACTCCCGCAAGATTTTTCAAAGCAAATCTTTTGGGTAAATATCAGCTTACAATGAGCTTTGAAAGCGACCCGAACGAAAAAATATTCGGTATGGGACAGTATCAACAGCCATATCTGAATATAAAGGGCTGTACGCTTGAAATGGCGCACAGAAATTCACAGGCATCCGTTCCGTTTTTTGTATCAAGTCGTGGCTACGGCTTTCTTTGGAACCTGCCTGCAATAGGTGAGGCTACCTTTGCAAAAAATATAACTAAATTCAAAGCAGAATCAACCGACGAGCTTGATTACTTAATTATAGTAGCAGACACTCCCGCTGAAATTATGGAAGCATATATGGAGGCAGTAGGCAAGCCGCCTATGATGCCCGAGCTTGCAATGGGCTTCTGGCAATCTAAGCTTCGCTATCGCACACAGGACGAGCTAATGGCGGTAGCAAGAAAATATAAGGAGCTGGGCGTGCCTCTTTCCGTTATCGTTTGTGACTTCTTCCACTGGCCACATCAAGGGGATTTTCGCTTTGACTATGATTATTGGCAAGACCCCGAGGCTATGACCAAGGAGCTTAGGGAAATGGGTACTGAGCTTATGGTGTCAGTTTGGCCAACTATTGAATTTGAAAGCGAAAACTATAGGGAAATGCTTGAAAAGGGTATGCTTATAAGGAACGACAGAGGACCACGCAATCACACAGAATTTGTCCACCCATCAACCTATTATGATACAACAAATCCCGAGGCAAGAAAATTTGTTTGGGATACAATAAAGAAAAACTATTACGATAAGGGAGTAAAGCTATTTTGGCTTGACGAGGCTGAGCCGGAATATTTGCTCTACGATTTTGATAACCACCGTTATTACGAGGGCAACTGTGCCGAGGTAGGCAATATTTATCCTGTAGAATACGCAAGAGGCTTTTACGAGGGGCTAAAATCCGTTGGTGAAAAGGACATAATCAGCCTTGTAAGATGCGCTTGGGCAGGCAGTGCAAAATATGGCGCTCTTGTTTGGAGTGGCGACATTATGCCAACCTTTGAGGCGCTTCGCTGTCAGGTAAGCGCAGGACTGAATATGGCTATGTCAGGTATTCCTTGGTGGACTACCGATATCGGTGGCTTCGACAGTGGCGATCCAGCCGAGGACGACTATAAGGAGCTGGTTGTCCGTTGGTTTGAATATGCAACCTTCTGTCCTGTTCTCAGATTACACGGCTACCGTATGCCATATATCCCTGCTGACGAAAATGCAAAGGGTGGCGGTCAATGCTACACAGGTGGCGACAACGAAATTTGGAGCTATGGCGAGGATAATTTCGAGATAATGAAAAATCATATTTTCCTTCGTCAGCGTATGAAGCCATATATTAAGAAAATTATGGAGCTGGCTCACAAAAAGGGAACACCGCCAATGCGCCCACTGTTTTATGATTATCCAAGCGACAAGGCTACTTGGGATATTGACGATCAGTTTATGTTTGGCGATAGCCTGCTTGTATGTCCTATAATGGAATTAGGTCAAAGAGAAAGACAGGTATATTTCCCACAGGATAGCGATTGGCTAGATGCCTACACAGGCAAGGAATATAAGGGAGGCACAACCGTTATGGCAGATGCGCCTATTGAAAGAATTCCTGTATATGTAAGAAAGAACGGCACAATTAATATTGAAATATTTAATAAATGAGAGGTATATAAAAATGAGCATTTTTAATGTGGAAAAAATCAAGTACGAGGGACAAAAATCCAAAAACCCACTATCCTTTAAGTATTATAACGAAAACGAGGTAATCGGTGGAAAAACAATGAGAGAGCAGCTTCGCTTCGCTATGTCCTATTGGCATACTCTTTGTGGCGACGGAACTGATATGTTCGGTATCGGTACTGCTGATAAATCCTTCGGCGGTCTTACTCCTATGGAAATTGCAGAAAAGAAGGTTGAAGCAGGCTTTGAGCTAATGGATAAGCTAGGCATTGACTATTTCTGCTTCCACGATAAGGATATAGCGCCAGAGGGCAGTAGCCTAAAGGAATTCCAAGACAATCTTGATAAAATCGTGCCTATTATTAAGGCTAATATGAAGAAGTATAATAAAAAGCTTCTTTGGGGTACAGCTAACCTATTTAACAATCCAAGATATGTTCACGGCGCAGGCACTGCTCCAAATGCAGATGTTTACGCATACGCAGCAGCACAGGTTAAAAAGGCTCTTGATATTACAATCGAGCTAGGCGGCGAGGGCTATGTGTTCTGGGGTGGTCGTGAGGGCTACGAAACTCTGCTTAATACCGATATGGGCTTAGAGCTTGACAATATGGCAAGACTTCTTAAGATGTCTGTTGAATATGCTAGAGCAAAGGGATTTACAGGAGATTTCTATATCGAGCCAAAGCCAAAGGAGCCAACCAAGCACCAATACGATTTTGACACAGCAACAGTTCTTGCATTCCTACGCAAGTACGGTCTTGATAAGGACTTTAAAATGAATATTGAGGCTAACCACGCAACTCTTGCAGGTCATACCTTCCAGCACGAATTAGCAACTGCAAGAATTAACGGAGCATTTGGCTCAATCGACGCAAACCAAGGCGACTATCTTTTAGGCTGGGACACAGACCAATTCCCAACAGATGTATATAATGCAACCTACTGTATGCTCGAGGTGCTTAAGGCTGGTGGCTTTACAAACGGTGGACTTAACTTTGACTCAAAGCCAAGAAGAGGCTCAATGACACATGAGGATATTTTCCTATCCTACATTTCTGGTATGGATAGCTTTGCTCTCGGTCTAAAGCTTGCATATAAGATTATTGAGGACGGCAGAATTGATGAGTTTGTTAAGGATAGATATGCTTCCTATAATACAGGCATTGGCGCTGATATTGTAAGCGACAAGGCAACGCTTGAAAGCCTTAGCGAATACGCACTTAGCTTAAATGTAGTTGAGGAAAAGAAGTCAGGCTCACAGGAATACCTTGAAAGCGTAATTAACCAAATTATGTTCGGTGGCTTCTAATGAGATATTTAATAGGCGTTGATATAGGAACATCAGGCACAAAAACAGTTCTTTTTGACGAAAACGGAAACAAAATCCGTTCTAAAACATTTGAATACCCAATGTATCAGCCAAAAAACGGTTGGGCAGAGCAAAATCCGGAGGATTGGTACAACGCAGTTTACGAAACACTAAAATTTGTGTCCGATGGCATTGAAAACGAAAACGATAAAATTTGCGGTATTGGCTTAAGCGGTCAAATGCACGGTCTTGTTATGCTTGATAAGAACGGACAGGTAATTCGCCCGTCAATTATTTGGTGCGACCAGCGTACAAGCAAGGAGTGTGAGGAAATCACAAGCTTAGTTGGCAAGGAAAGACTAATTGAAATCACAGCCAACCCTGCCTTAACAGGCTTTACTGCCTCAAAAATTTTATGGGTAAGAAATAACGAGCCTGAAAATTACGCAAAATGTGCAAAAATCCTGCTTCCAAAGGACTATATCCGTTACCGTCTGACAGGTGAATTTGCAACAGAGGTTTCCGACGCAAGTGGTATGCAGCTGCTTGATGTACCAAACAGATGCTGGAGCGATGAGGTTCTTGAAAAATTAAATATAGATAAGAATTTACTTGCCCCTGTATATGAAAGCGTAGAGGTAACAGGCAAGGTAACAGGAATTGGCATTTTAGAGGGCGTGCCTGTAGTAGGTGGAGCAGGCGATAATGCAGCCGCAGCTGTTGGCTCTGGTGTTGTAGAGAGTGGAAAGGCATTTACAACAATAGGCACAAGTGGCGTAGTTTATGCTCATACAGATAATCCTGTAATTGATAAGGGGGGCAGAGTTCACACCTTCTGTTGCGCAGTGCCTGATAAATGGCATGTAATGGGAGTTACACAGGGCGCAGGACTATCGCTTAAATGGTTTAGAGCAAATTTTGCTCCTGAGCTTTCCTATAAAGAGGTTGACGCTCTTGCAGAAAGCGTTAAAATCGGCGCAGAAAGCCTTATCTATTTACCGTACCTAATGGGAGAGCGTACTCCACACCTTGACCCAAATGCAAGAGGAGTATTTTTCGGCATCAGCGCAATGCACGAGAAAAAGCACTTTTTAAGAGCAGTAATGGAGGGTGTAACATATTCACTTCGCGATTGCCTAGAGGTTTTAAAGGAAATGGATATTCCTTTATCCGATATGGTAGCAGTAGGTGGCGGTGGCACAAGTAAGCTATGGAGAGAAATGCTTTGTGGCACATTTAATCTCCCTGTTAAAACAATCGAGGCAGGAGAGGGACCGGCTTTAGGCGTTGCAATCTTAGCAGGCGTCGGCACAGGTATTTACAATTCCGTTGAGGAGGCATGTCGCAAGCTAATAAAATTTACTCAGCCTCATATTCCCGAAAATGTAGAGGAATACGAAAGATATTACCAAATTTTCGCATCTATCTATCCACAGCTAAAAAATATCTACAAAACACTATAAAAACAAAGCCTCAACCAATTTCTCTGTTGTTCTTAACGGAGAAATTACAGGCACAAAAACTCCGGCAGAGAACTTGTTTTCTCTGCCGATTTGTGTTATAATGGAAACGATAAAACTTTGGAGGAGTAAGTATGTCGCTTGATTACAACGAAAAGAATATTACTCTTGCAAAAAATCTTCGTAAAAATGCTACACCGCAGGAGAACCATCTGTGGTACGATTTCCTATCAAAAT
>JAGAJV010000206.1 GCA_017625915.1 Clostridia bacterium | reverse complement strand
TATCGTAAAATCTATCGTACACTGCATTTACGGTGACATTTCTTATAAGGTCCTGTCTTTCCTTCCAAAAGCCACCTGTAATTTTTATATTGCTAAAGTCCACTGATTTCATAATTTTCTCCTTTTCAAAATACGAGCTAGAGTTAAAGTCTTTCGCTGACGGCTAACGGCTGACTGCTGACGGCTTTTAACAATTTGATTATAGCATGTAATGGTATATTTTTCAACTAAGACTTGACAGATATGGTTTATAATGCTATAATTTTTTAATTAAATAATTATATAATGGGGTCGATATGTTTTTTAAGATTAAGATTTTAGACGGTGAGTATTTTTGGGGTGGCGATGTAAATAGTGGCTATGATATGCCCATCTGCAAGGATAGCACATTTAACCGTGATTTTAGATACCACGCGCACAATCAGTTTATGCCACTTTTTATTTCATCTAAGGGTAGATATGTTTGGAGTGAAACGGGCTTTAAGGTATGGATAGAAAATGGGGAGTTATGCTTTGAGGGAGATAGTGATTTTGAGCTATATGAGGGTGGCACTTGCCTTCGTGATGCTTATCTTGATGCTATGAACAAGCATTTTCCTTTCGAGGAGACAAGAAAACAAGGAAAGACACTTCCTAGGGAATTTTTTAAATCTGCACAGTTTAACTGCTGGACCGAGTTTGACTATGAGCCTACACAGGAAAAGATTTTAGAGTATGCTCACGGAATTATAGATAATGGCTTTGAGCCTGGTATTCTTATGATTGACGAGGGCTGGCACACACGCTACGGTCAATGGAAATTTGATTTACATAAGTTTCCTGACCCTAAGGCTATGATTGACGAGCTACACGACCTTGGCTTTATTGTAATGCTTTGGGTGACACCTTATGTAACTGCTGACGGTGTTGACTTTTGCAAGGCTACAAGAGATGTTTTTAGCCCAGACACCTATGATAAGCAATTTTTACGCAATAAAGAGGGCGAGGTTGCTATTGTTAAATGGTGGAACGGAAATTCTGCTATTTTAGATTTGCGTAAGGAATGTGACAGAAGGTATCTTAATGATAGGCTTGAATTTTTAATGAAGGAATATGGCGTTGACGGCTTTAAGTGTGACGGTGGCGACTACGATAGCTATGCAAGAGAAAATATAATAAATGGAACGCCTGCCGACGACCACGACCAGCTTGCTTTAAATCAAGCTTGGAATGAGTTTGGTTCACGCTTTAAGTACCACGAATACAAGGACACCTACAAGGGTGGCGGTAAGCCTGTTATTCAAAGGCTATGCGACAGAGAGCACAGCTGGACAACATCAGGCATTTTAGCTCTTATGCCTTGCGCTATTTTACAGGGACTTTTTGGGTATCCTTTTATTTGCCCCGATATGATTGGTGGTGGAAGCTGGATTGACAAATATTTACCTGACTTTAAAATTGACGAGGAGCTATTTATAAGAATGGCGCAATGCTCGGCTCTTTTCCCTATGATGCAATTTTCCTTAATGCCCTGGAAGCATCTTTCCAAGGAAGCATTTGATATTGTAATGGACGCCTACAAATTGCACATAAAGCTATCTCACATGATAATTAGCGAGGTTGAAAATGCAGAAAAAACAGGCGAGCCAATTTTAAGAAGCCTTGAATATAATTACCCAAATAAGGGCTATGCAACTATTACTGACCAATTTATGCTTGGTGAGGAAATTTTAGTTTGTCCTATAAACACTAAGGGAGCGTTTAAAAAGGAAATTATTTTCCCAGAGGGTGAATGGCAGGATGAAAACGGAAGCAAATACAAGGGAGATAGCAGGATTTTACTTGATACTCCTCTTAATAAATTGCTTTGGTTTAAAAAAATCAGTGATTAAACAAAAAACAAGCTCGATTTTGCGTCGAGCTTGTTTTATTAATTATTGTACATTTGTACAGTTGTTCATATATTTTCACGATAATGAGGCTATGACATACGCCTTTAGCGGTGTTGAGCCTGTGTTTATGATGTTATAATAGGTATCCTTTGGGATAATTAGCATTTGTCCCCCCTCGGCGCGCTCGCGAAGGTCAGTGCAATCCTCGGTTTGTCCTATGTAAATTGCGCATTTTCCGTTTTCGATTTTTACTAGCTGCTCTGCCTCGTGATTGATTTTTAAGCCAATATCCTGTCTTGGCATTATGCTAACAAGGTTGATTTTCATTTTCTCGCCCTGCCATAGCTCGTTTGAAAAGCTTTTGTTTGTTTT
>JAGAJV010000205.1 GCA_017625915.1 Clostridia bacterium | reverse complement strand
TTCAATTTATTCTTGCCACAATTTACAAGACTTAAACTGTGCTATTATAATAAAACAAAAAGCCTAAAAAGTCAAGCAACCTACGGTTTCTTTTTGCTAACCTACGGTTTACATTTAAAAAATCTTGTACCCTGTGTGCGAGATTTTTATTATTGATTTCAAAATTATTATATACAGCCTCCCTTAATGGTTAAGGGAGGGGGACCGCGCAGGGTTCCCTAAACCGAAGTATTAGGTTAAGGGGTTCGTGCGATGCGGTGGAGGGTTTAAGAATAGCTTATTCCTCAATTATCATATTTACAAAATTCTTTATCTTATTATGTGTGCAATCGTGCTGAGGATTTAGCATTTGCTGTCCGTAAACTATTGTAATTTGCTTTTCAGGGTCTATTGAAACCATAAAGCCGGCAGCACCGTCCCAGCCAAACTCACCGATTGAGGTAAGATTTCCGCCACGACCTACACCGATTTTTGTTCTGACGCCAAAGCCGTAGCCGTATTCGTGGTTAGACATCCAAGAGTTGCAGTCCTCAAATTTTTGGCTTCCTACAGGCAGTGTATTTGTACGCATTAGATTTACAGTAGCCTTGGATAAAATTCTAGCACCGTTTAAGCCAACACCGTAATTTGTCATAGCGTATGCAAATTTTACATAATCGTCAATCGTTGTAACCACACCAGCACCGCCCGAATCGTAGTCAGGACCGAAAACATAGTCGTTTTTCTTTTCTATTCTTTCAGGGGCATTGGTTGAATAATTAAAGCGATATTGAGCGCACATATTATCAAGCATTTCTCTTGTTGGATGATATGCAGAGTTAGTCATACCAAGCGGCTCAAAAATAACTCTTTTTACATAGTCGGCAAATTTCTCGCCGGTTGCAACCTCAACAAGACAAGCAAGCACATCGTGACAAAGACTGTATTGCCATCTTGTGCCGGGCTCAAAGTCAACGCCCATTTTCGCAATAGCCCTTACAATTTCACGGGTAGGAGCGTTTGGATTATTTTTTACAGCCTCTCTAATTTCAGCCGATTCGCAATCATAATTAAAGCCTGCTGTCATAGTAAATAAATCGTGTATTTTAATTTCGCCCTTAATAGGTGTGTCTGTGCCTCTGAATTTTATATCCTTAAACTCAGGCAAATACCACCAAAGAGGATGCCCCATTAGGAATTTGCCTTCTTCAAAGGCGTGTAATGCGGCAGCACAGCAAATAACCTTAGAGGCAGAATAAATAAAGTAATGCTCCTTGCCCTCCATAGGATATAAAGCCTCCTTATCACGGTAGCCTGCGTGATAGGAAAAAACCTCATTACCCTTATGTAGCACACGAAGGTCAAAGCCGGGCACCTTTTCTCTTACAAGTATAGTGTCCATATAATTTTTAAGTGCAGAAAATGTATACATAGTAATACTCCTATATAGTTTTATAAGTAAATAATATCACATCGTAACCTTAAAAACAATAAAAATTTGACTAATTATAAAAAATGTGCTATAATGAGGCAAATACTTTAATAAGGACAATAATATGGAAATTATAAATAATAAATGCTACGACGAGGAAAGCGCGCTTTACGGCAGTGAAAATTTATGTCTTATAGGCTGTCAATTTGACGGTGTGGCTGACGGTGAAGGTGCGCTTAAGGAAAGCAATAATATTTTAATTGAAAGCTGTTATTTTAACTTGCGCTATCCGTTTTGGCACAATGAGGAGCTGACTATTGCAGAAAGTGAAATGACAATTAATTGTCGCGCGCCTATTTGGTATTCAAAAAACATACAAATTGATAAATGCAAAATAGACGGTGTTAAGGCAATTCGCGAATGTGAAAATGTAAGAATCTTTGATAGCACAATAAATTCACCGGAGCTTGGCTGGAGCACAAGCAACATTAAGCTTCGACGCACCTTGATTGATGGCGAATATATGTTTTTAAGAGCAAAAGGGCTGGATATACAGGAAGTAACCGCTAGCGGTAAATATTCCTTCCAATACATAGAAAATGCAGTAATAGAAAACTGCACTCTAAACACCAAGGATGCATTTTGGCACGCAAAGGATGTAGTAGTAAGAAATTGTACAGTTAAGGGTGAAGCTCTTGGCTGGTATTCCGAAAATCTAATATTTGAAAATTGTAGGATGGTTGGCACACAACCGTTTTGCTATTGCAAAAATCTAACCCTTAAAAATTGCGAAATGCTAGAAGCCAGCCAGGCATTTGAAAAAAGCGAGGTAACCGCAACACTTGTCGCCCCCATTATAAGCATTAAAAACCCAACAAGTGGCATAATCACAGTACCGTTCTGCGAGGAAATAATCAAGGATGACATAAGTTCAAATTGTCAGATTATAATTAAATAAACGAATGACAATATAGGAGAGTGAATAGATGTGAAAAAATACGATTTTTTTATTTCTTATAATAGCAACGATGCATCGCATGCAAAAAGACTTTCCACAATTATTAAAAATAACGATTTAAATTGTTGGTGGCAAAAGGACGATAGCAAGCAGGAGTACGCGGAGGAAATACACGAAGCTATAAGAAGCTCTTATGCGTTTATCGTTTTGCTATCTCCCAACAGCGCAGGCTCGGAATGGGTTGGACGAGAAATATTTGAGGCTATTAGGCTATATACTGACGGTAAGCTGAAAATTCTGCCAATAGTAGTAGAAGATCTTACTAAAAATGATACTGAATTTTTCCACCATATTTTAGGCAAATTCAATTGGCTGTTTCTTAGCGATTATTCAAATAACAGGGATTTGATAGTTGCAATTACTAATCAAGTCAATGTAAGTCTTAAGGAAAAAAGCACAAACAGTATATATTCAGCACAAGAGGAAATTGAGCAGGAGAGATTAAGAAAGCAAAATAACCTTTACAATATGTACGCAAGCAAGCATTTAGATGATGTTTTTAAGGAGCTAAAAAGTCCGGCTGTCCTTGATGTAGGCTCTTGTGATGGAGAAAATATTATAAGAAGGCTTGAGGGTAGGGAATATTCTCACTTGCTTTTGGTTGATAAAAACGCAGAAAAGCTGGATGAAGCAGAAAAAAGATACCCGGATAAAAGACATAACACTATGTGTGTTGATATCACAAGCAAGGGATTTATAGATAAGATAAAGGAATATTTAACAAAAAAGGGACTTGATGGCTTTAATCTTATTCATATCTCCTCGGTACTGCTTCATTTAAAAAATCCCCTATCCGTTCTAAAGGCGCTTCGTCAGTTGCTTAGCGACGATGGCTACATCTTTGTACAGGATGAGGATGATGGATTTAATGTTGCATATCAGGAGCAGGATGACGAACCATCATTTTTTAAGGATTGCTTTTATATTTGGAAATACTCAAAGGAGTCTGGCGATAGAGCAATGGCAAGAAAGCTGCCGATTTATTTAAAAAAGGCGGGCTTTCAAGGAATTGAGCTAAAATCCACTGTTATGTCGTCTGTTGATTTTGGTGGTGCTCTTAAAGAGGATTTGTGGGATATGTACTTTAATCCTGATTATTGGGTAGTTGACAGCGAGGACTACTTTTATAAAAAAGATGCTTACGAAAAATTTATCGAGTACAAAAACAAGCATAAGAAAATGAAGCAAAGATATATGAAAAATCAAATATTTTTAACAATAGGTGTGCTTTTCTATATTGCAAAAAAATAAAAATTAATATCAATAATAAAATAGTAAAAATTAATTTTTAAGGAGAAATTATGGATTTATTACGCGCACAAGGCTACATTAAAGAAGCATTTGAAAATGCAGGTCTTACTTTAGAGTATGAATTAACAGAAAAAAGATTAAATGCAAAGGCATCATTAAAAAAGGATAACATAGGTGATTTTCTATTTGTCGTGGCAGTTTATCCGGGCAAATTAAACACAGCCAGCTGTTCTATGTGCTTTAATGAAATTGCAAGCACACCAAATGTTAATCAGCTTCTTAACGACTTTAACAAAAACGCATACCTACTTCACGCCTGTGAGGACGAGTTGCTTATTCTTGAGCATACAGACTGTAGAATAAAGGAAGAGGAAATAGTCCAATATGCTTTAGATATTCTTGAGGAGCTTAACGATGAAGAGGTGCTTTCACTTTTAATGCCGCTTATTAAAGAAACCTTTTAACATCTAAATACACAAAGAGGCTGACACATTAAGAATAAAAGACAGAAATTTCAAACGAAATTTCTGTCTTTTATTGTTACTGTAAAAAAGTATCGCACATTCTCACCCACACATATCTGCTAAGACCGCAATCCGGCCAAGATGCAAAGCGGTCAGCAAGAGTGTAGTTAATTCGGCTACATTCTGTATGGAAGCCACCACCGTTTAGCTCGTCAGTGTTATAAATTGCGTAGGTTGTGCCGTCTGACTGAATTTTAGAAAGGTTAGTTAAAAATGTATTTTTAGCTTTTCTTAAATATTCGGCGTTGCCTGTTAGCTCATAATAGAGATAATCAGCCTCGCCACGCCAAATTGACCAAGCGTGACCGCAGCATAGAGCAGGACCGTCCGCGTCACCTTCCCAGCCGGTTTCCCACCAGCGAAGAGAGGAATAGTGCATTTGACAGATAGGTGTTTTCATTACCCAGCTTTCGTGAATATCTAAAATTTCCTTGGCTTTTTCTATGTAGATTTCCTTTCTTTCTATATTCTTGCAATAGTAGAGCAAGGAAAGAGCAGTACAGGAAATAGATCCGTCCTCCATTTCATCCTCGGTTAAATCTGTTTTTGAGCCCTCTGTAGGGAAATTTAAGCCACGGTTATATAAAAACTCTGCCATTTTTGAAGCACAATCCAAGTATCTTTTATATCGCACCTGGTCCTTGTCCTTAATAAAGCTAGCCATATCGCAAAGCGCAATCATAGGTGAGCAAACTGTTGAGTAGTCCTCGCTTGTGCCATCACCCCAATCAATCTCAATATGATTATCCTTGAAATAGAAAGCTAAAAGGCAATCGGTAGCGCCCACAGCGTAATAATAATACTTTTTATCCCCAAAATACTTGTAAGCATCAAGCAAAATAATAATACCAAAGTGTAATTCCTGCACACGATTTGACTTATATACATTGTAGGCAGGAAATATGTCGTGAGGCTTGTTTAAAATTGTAACATCAGGTATTGCTTTTGTTTCATCTGCTTCTGTAATTATATCAAGCTGAGCCCTTAATTTTGCTTCATATGCGGATTTATCCACACTGGATAGCGTGTTTCCGTATTTTAAAAGGTAACGAAGCATAGCACTAACCCAACATTGATGCTCGCATAGGTTGCTGTTTGTGCGCTTATTAATTATATCTACATTTACAGTATCAAGTGATTTTTTATATAAGTCTATTATATCCTTATAGCCATAAATAGTAACAGGCGCGCCTCTTTTGCCTTGATATACAGGAGTTAACTCCGTTTCGCCCTCATATTTTACGGTGTATTCCTTGTTAAAGGGTAAAACAGCCTCATAACCATTATGCTTTTCTATAATGCTATCAATTTTTCCATATGGAATTAACGACACTGTGTCGCCAATTTTGCCACCGCTTACATTATAATCTAAAAATGGCACGCCATATAGCTCACTTAATGCATCAAGGCAGCTGTTAAAATCCGTAACAGGCAAAACAGCAAGCTTTAAATGATTGTTTTTTCTAGGCGTATTATAGGCTCTATCATAATTAGCAAGAAATTTCAAATTTATAAAATAATGTCCCCAGGAGTATGGAGAATAGTCCACCTTCCAGCCATCTGCATCGCTTAAAACTGCCACTACTAAATTGTTCCCATTTGGCTTTACAAGATAGGTGTAAATGAATTTCTTGTCCGGTGAACGATAAGGCGAATTTATAAGAAATTGATTTTCCCAACCGCCGAGCGACCCCAAGGTAGCGGAGGCAATTAGGCTCTGCTGCCTTGGGGTCGCCTTCCTGCCCATAAAGTTAAAGGGTAGATTTAATCCAAACTCCGACATATCGTCATTGCCGTAAACATCAATTATAAGTCCGTCCTTATATTTAGCTGTGAAAAGACCGCAAAATTCTTTTTCAGAAAGCCCATATTCAAAGTAGTCGCGTCTATCCTGAAATGGAGTACAGCTTGGCTTTTTGCCCACAGTAATATCATCACTCTCCAGTGTGTACGCAAGTGAAATTTCATCACATAAAATTATATCGTGTGGGCACCTTGTGTCGATAATTCTGTTAATATCATCATTAAAAATTAAACTCATTTGCTTAGCCTCTTAATAGCATCCTGTAAAATTTCAAGCTCATTATCAGTATAGCTCCGCTGATAAAACCTCGTGTTATTCTTAATTAGCTCCTCAAAGGTCACAGGCTCGTAATTGTTTATATCCACACCTGCATTAAATTGATTCTTTACAAATGGGAAAAGCTCGGCTGCAATAGCTCCGTCCTTTCTGTCATGAATATGCCCACAAATAGAGAAGGTAGTGCCAAAATAGTGGCTTCTATTCCACGCAAGGCGAGGATAATGGCACAAATATAGCTCGATTCCATTCTTTTTTATACGAAGCTCATTATGCACGCCGCCAATAATATACTTTTTCTTTTCCTCGTCTGTTAGCTTCTTCACCCAAGCGTCGTGATTGCCTAAAATAAGCACCTTTTTTGGCTTAATCGCCTTTAAAAACTCAATAGGTGGAGTTTTTGACCTATACGCAAAATCGCCGAGAATGTATAGCGTGTCGTTTCGTGTCATTTTTCTGTTTATATTGTTAATAATTGTTTCATTCATTTCCTCTATAGTCTTAAACTGCGGGCGACATTCCTCTAAAATCTGCGTATGCCCAAAATGTGTATCTGCAATATAGCACTCCATAAGAAAATCTCCTTTCAGTCGATTTTAGCCGAGCCTGTAGGGGAGGGGTTTTCCCTCCCGTCAATCAGCCATCAGCGGTCAGATGTTAAGTAGTCTATTTATATATTACCACACACAAATCATATTTTCAACAAAAAAACCGCTCCAATTTTTGAAGCGGTTTTAGTGTTAATGTATTATCAATGAAAGAAAAATTGGCAAAATTGAGCTTGCTAGACAGATATAGTCTGCTTTTTTCAGTCTTGCACTGCGTCTGTAAATTATGTAGCCAACATACATAGCCAAAATTAACAGCAATTGAAAACCAAGGTCAAGGCTAGTGTCAACGGAAATCATCATACTATATCCTAAAACAGGAATTAATGTTTTATAACCAAATACAGATGTTGATATGTCGCCGATTTTTTCTGCCTTTTGCTTTTTGAATGTTAAAATAAACCCAAAAATTGAAGCTATACCCAAAATGCCCCACATAATAAAGCTAATATAATCAATAGCTGTTAAATCCCATTTCTCTAATAACATTAGCTTTTTAAAATGATACGGTAAATCAATTATTGGGTCAAATATTATGAAGTTTTCTGCATTATAAAATTTTAGTGATGTAAAACCAGCCAAAATATTTTTAATTGCTAGTGCTACAAAAAATAATCCAACCGAATAGAATAGCTGAAAAGCAATGCCGTCAATCAATGTACCAGCTGAGCTTATAACGAACATATAAATTGAATAAATTGCTATTCCAAACAAAAGGATAAAAATTACATAAGGAACAAAATAATTAATAGAAAACGGAACTTCAACATAGCCAAGAATTAATGAAAAATCGTTTATCTTTTTTAACAAATAAAATAGTGTATAAAGAGAACAAAGTAAAAAAACACTAACAATTTGAACTAGTCCGTTTAAGTAATGGGCGATTGACATTTTTAGTCTGCTAACCGGTAAAAACATAAGTGTATCTAAATTTCGTCTGTTTTTAAATGGCGCAAGCTCAAGAATTGGAATAGTAATGCAAAGCGTAATCATAATAAAAGGCAATGCAAGGGTAACGTCAGTAAACGATAAGAACACGTTTTCGTACAATATAAGATCGAGCCTTGTAAAAATCATTGTAATTAAAAGTGATATTAATGCTATCGTTGAAAGTCGTGGCAGAGACCTTTTAAGCTGATAGGAAAAATATTTTTTAAAGCTTGTCATTTTTGCTCACCTCGCTTATAAATGCTTCCTCAAAGTCAACTGTAAGCTGTTCAATCACAACGGGCTGTAGCTTTAAAAGCGCTTTTTTTATTTCATTTTCGTCACCCTCAAATACACCTGTTACAAATTTTTCGCTTTTTGTAATGCTTACATAAGGTAAGCCATTAAATATATCACTTGGGATGCTGTCATTAAATGCAAGCATAAATTTGCAATATCTGTTGGTTTTCTCAGAAATATCACCTGAGCTGCTTACAGCTTTATTATCAATTATAGTGTACATATCGCAAAAGTCCTCAAGCTCACGAAGGGAATGGCTTGAAATAATAACAGTTGAATTATTTTCCTCAACCATTTTAATCAGCTCATCCTTTACTCGCTTGCGAGCTAAAGGGTCAAGACCGTCAAATGCTTCGTCAAGCAGTAAATATTTTGGCTTTATTGAAATAGCAATAGCAATATATGCTTGACGGCGCATACCCTTTGAAAATGCTCTTATAGGCTTGTTTTCGTCTAGCTTAAAGGTGTCAATTAAGCTATTATATGTATCCAATGAAAGCGCAGGATAAAATTGCTTATACATATTCAATATTGATTTTACAGTTGATGTATTTGTAAAATATGGGTCATCGGGAAGAAAGAAAATATCCTCTCTTGTTTCTTCATTTTCAGGAGATTTGCCATCATATTCAATTACGCCCTCATTTGCAAAATATACTCCTGCAAGCAATCTTAAAAGCGTAGATTTGCCAGCCCCGTTAATTCCCACAAGTCCCATTATTGTGCCGTCTGAAATTTGTAAATTTACACCCGATAAAACTAAATTACCACCAAGCGAGTGGGACAAATTTTTTATATTAATCATTTTTGTAAACCTCCTTTGCTATATCCAAAAGCTCCTCGTAGCTAATACCGCTGCTTTTTAATTCGTAAATAGCCTTAAAGAGAGGGCAGTTTGTTGACGCTTCATTATAAATAACAAATGCTCCCTTTTTGGAAATTGCATTAATAAAGCCCCACACCTCTAAAAGAGAATATGACCTTGCAACAGTATTGGGATTTACGCCTAGCTCTAAGCCTAGCTGTCTTACTGAGGGAAGCTTATCGCCATATTTATATATACCACTAATAATATATTCCTTATATTTCTCGGCTATTTCTATATATACATCCTGCTTTCCTGAAAATCGAAAAGCCATAATTTCACCTCAAATCTGTATTAACTGTATTAATTGTACCAACTGTATTATAGCACCGTTAATTATATTTGTCAATAAAAATATCCCCTGCAAAAGCAAGGGATATAATTTATTTTTTTGCTTGTCTATTATGCTTTCTGATATCCAGCCATCTGCCGAATTTGTCAAATAGTCTATACTTAATAGCAAAGATGTAGCCAATGCCGAGAAGTAGCATTACGATAGCCCAGAATTGTGACGGTGGGATAGCTCCAAATAGCTTGCCTCTGTCGTCACCGCGGAAGAACTCGTTAATAAATCTGAATGTGCCATAGGCAATTAAGTAAATTGCTACATTATATTCGTTAAATGCAGTGCCATTTGGATTTTCCTTATACTTAAATGCAATAAATGTAAGCACACCGCACAAAATCAAAAGGAAAATCGCCTCGTAAAGCTGAGTTGGATGCACCCTTTCAGCAGTGTCAAAATAACAGCCGTAATCCGTGCAGGTAGGCTTACCGTAGCAGCAGCCTGCAATAAAGCAACCAATTCTGCCAAAGCCATGTGCAATAGTTACACAAGGACCTAAAATTGGTAACAGCTTTGGTAGTCTATCGTTGAATTTCGTTCTGAAAATTGCATAAATGATAAGGTAAAAGCCAACGCCGCCAATTAGTCCACCAATAAAGGTTAAGCCGCCACTGAATTTAAAGCCACCTGCCGGATTGTCAAGATAGTTATAAAAGGCTTGAAAAAGAGCAGCCGAGCCAAAGCCACAGGCAATTGAGGCAATTACAGTATAAAAGCAAAAGTCTGCAAATTTTTCTTCAAACTTGGCAAATTTAAAGTAAAGCATAAGTATTGTAAAGCAACCAAGTATGCCAATGGCAATCATTACGCCATACCAATAAATGCTTAATTCCTTGCCAAAAAGCTCAAAGGTAACAATTAAATTTCTATCCATATTATCAGTTCCAATCTACAAAAATTTCGTTTCCGCGTTTTGTGTACCAATTAAATTTAACTACCTCGCCATTTAAAAGGTAGGTATCTGGGGTTGTTGTTTCCATCCAGTCAACGGGGATAAATTCGTCAGCCTGCTTAGATGCAACCTTGTAAGCCTCACGAAGCTCCTTAAGCTCACCTTCGTTTAAAACACCATGCTTACAGGATACAAAAAGAGGTGAGCCGCTTCTTGAAAGTGCAAAAAGCCACTCCTTGTTTTGCTCCCAAGGAATAAGTCCTGTAATACCAACGCAGTCGGCATCACACATAAAGAAATGTCCGTTTTGACAGCTTCTGAATGCAAGAGTATTAACACCCATTTTTTGAGTTCTTGACCACTCAAAGCCACTTGTATCGTCACCTGTACGGTTTAATTGGTGATAGGTAGCGCATAAATGACCAATGCAGTTACAGCCAATTATAATAGCCCCGTTTGAATTTTCCTTAACCGTCTTATAAAAATTCTTTACAATTTCAGCGCTGGTTTTTGTTCTGTCGTAGAAATACCAACCGTTTTCGGTGATATTTGTTTGCATTTCAAAGCCCCATTTTCCAAAAATATCAAAGGTGGAAAAATCGTGCTTAATTAGCTCATAGCCCCAATCCTGTGTGAGTGTTTTAGTGGTTTTTGCTACATATTCAAGCACCTCTGGGTGAGATGGGTCAAATACCTTGTTGTTTCTTGATAAGTACCAGCCTTCAGGCACAGTGATCTTTCTTTCTGTATCATCTCTACCGTTTATTAAATATCTTACCCAAATACCTGTTTTAACACCTAGCGACTTCATTTCCTCTTGAAGCTTTTTCATATCATTAAAACGATCGTTTGGTACCCAAGGAGCATCAACTGCATTTGGTTGCCAGCCATCGTCAATTACCATATATGGTGCATTTTCGCAGTTTTTGCACATTTCCTTAAGTAATTTTGTATCGTTTATAATCTCCTCGTAGGAGCTTTTGCCATATGCGTAATACCAGTTGTTTGAGCCATAAACCTTATGGTCGGGCAGGTATGGATTTGGACACATCTCATCACAAAATGCTTGCAAAGCCTTGTATGCGCTTATGTCCTTATATTCCTTAAATAACACAGTAGCACAGTCAAGCACTCTGCCATCAAGCTGTGTACCGTTTCCGCCGTTTCTTATATCAAGCCAAAGGGAAACACCCTCAGTGTCGTATTGCCAAAAGCATATTGAATTTGGGCAAACCTTAACGCCCATACATTCAGTAAATCTGCCACTATAGTCAAAATTGGTATCGCTTCCGTTGGATACTGCAATATACCAAGGCATACATCTTTCCGGACGAATGGTGGACCACTGTAAATCACCGTAGCCTCGCTCATATGCGTCGCCCAAAACCTTAACATCCTTGCGCATTTTTTCGTTCCAACGGAGAAGAATGTATCTGGCGCCCACCTCGTATGTGGTAGCCTTAACCTTTAGCTCATCATTTGCTATTTCAAACCAAATCTCGCAATTTTCATTCTTTAAATTTGATTTTAAATCACTGTTGTCAAGCTCAATCCTTTCGCCCTTGCCGAGCACATAGCCCTGCGGAGCGATTTTTGGATTTTTTGCCTCGCCATCGTGGTAAAAGATAGCATAATCAGGTATTCTTAATTTCATAATTTACCTTCCTTTCCTTATTTTAGCGGAGAGTCCCTATCAACCCGATTTGGAACGGCAAAAAGGTCCTAACTCTGCGTTAAAAAATCTCATAAATAGTCAATATTGATTTCGATTTTTGTGCCTTGATTTAGAATCTTTTTGCTCGTTCTAAATTGCGAAGCACCTAAACCGATGCATTTTTAGATGATTTTGGCAAAATTGCGACGCCGTTGTATTTCATACTGCAAGGAGCAAGCTTGCCAAAAGCGCTAAAGGCTAATAGACAGAAAACCAAAGCTTGTTTTATGCCGCAAATGCACGGCTTAGGCGGAGTTTATAGGGACTCTCCGCTAAAATCTGGAGTATATATGGTATCTGAAGAAGAAATATCTTGAATATATCCGTCAAAGCCAAGCTCTAGCGCTTTTTCCATAACAGAGTTATATTCAAAGGTGGTAACCCTTCTTTTTATTTCCTTAAATTCACTTGGGCAAAAATCAGGAGTGTATTGGCACATAAGCGCCAGCTTTAATTTTGAAATATCAAAGCTAACAGACACATCCTCAAGGATTTTAATACTGTCCTTTCTTAGCGTAGGCAATACAAGGTGCCTTAAAATAACGCCCCTTTGCATTATTCCGTTTTCGTCAAAAACGCACCCCTGTGTGATTTTTAGCATACTTCCAAGTGCCTTTTTAGCATTTTCATAGTAATCGGGAGCAGAGGAGTATTTTTTCGAAGCCTCCCTATCGAAATATTTAATATCGGTAAGAAAAACATCCACATACCCCGACATTTTCATTATTTCTGTGTCTAATTCATACCCCGAGGTGTTGTAAACAATGGGTATATGTAGCTTGTCCCTGATTAAATCAATAGCTTCTCTTATTTTGTCACTATAATGGGTGGGTGTTACAAGGTTTATGTTGTGTACACCCTTGCCTTGTAATTCAAGCATTTTATTAGCCAGCTCACATACAGTTAATTCATAGCCAAGCCTGTCGTGGCTTATATCTCTGTTTTGACAGTACACACATTTAAGATTGCACCCCGAAAAGAAGATAGCGCCACTGCCTCTTGTGCCACTAATACAGGGCTCCTCCCAATTATGCACCATAATCTTGGCAGCTCTTATTTTTTCGCCCATTCCACACGCACCCGTGTGCATAGAACGGTCAATATTACACTGCCTCGGGCAGATATTACAAAGCATTTTTGCTTACTCCTCTCTCATTTTTGCAACGCAAAAATATATCGAAAATCGCCGTGCGATTTATATCGAATTCGCAAAGCGAATATATCGAATTTGCGTAGCAAATATATCGACACACGCAGTGTGCTAATAATGCTCGCATTATTTCTTATATCCCCACACAACAGATGCACTATAACCACTCCAACTTAATTCCCAACCTTTGGGTCTGCTTTTCGCCTCGCAGTAAATTTTGAGGTTAAAGCATTCATAAAATGCATCGTTGCCTATACTCATTACACCATTTGGTATTACTATCTCTGTAAGATTTTTGCAGTTATAAAATACTTTGTTGTAGATTCTCGTTATTCCATTCGGTAGTTCTATTTCTGCAAGACTTGTGCAACCACTAAATGCAGAGTCGCCTATACTCGTTACACTATTTGGAATTACTATCTCTATAAGATTTGTGCAATTATAAAATACTTCGTTGTCGATTCTCGTTATTCTATTCGGTATTTCTATTTTTGTAATACTTGTGCAACCTGAAAATGCAGAACTACCTATACTCGTTACGCTATTTGGTATAACAATTTCTTTTAAGT
Organism: Clostridia bacterium; assembly: GCA_017625915.1. Lineage (GTDB taxonomy): Bacteria > Bacillota > Clostridia > Oscillospirales > CAG-272 > RGIG2000. Next base: position 1,118 of record JAGAJV010000205.1, on the reverse strand, counting down.
TAATTGAGTCTTTAAAGCCATCTACATCAATTTCAGTTACACTTTTGCCACTATATTTACTTGGAATAACTATCTTTTCAAGATACTTTGCAGCGCCTACGCCTACGGCAAAATTGCCGTCAGGTAACTCATAATATTCAAGACCGTCCGTGCCTTGCTCACCTGCACAAGACACAAGAACGGTCATTATTGCAAAAATAACAAGTAATAAAATCAAAATGTTAAATTTTTTCATATTGCTCTCCTTAAATTCAAAATGAATCGGCTTCGCCATGAATTGACCTGCGGTCATGAATTGTTCTGCGAACATGAATTGATTGCTATGCAATCGTGAATTGCACCTTTAGTGCATTAAAATTAACCCCCTGCGGTTAATTTTATAATTAGCTTCATATTATCAGGCTGCTCAGGTGCCTCGTGGGCAGTGCGATTTCTTTTGATTTCGCCACATTTACGGCATTTATGTAAAATTACATAGCCCTTTTTTGAGTCAAGCTCCACCTTGATTGGGTCCATAACTCCGCCACAGGTGTTGGCTCTGTCCCCCGGCATAATGTCAACATGCTTAGAGCATAAGCATTTGGGACAGTGATTTCTCGAGGAATAGCCAAGAGGCTTAACCTCAAAGCCACAGTTTTCGCATATAAATCCGTTGTCATTTTTTGTAAACATTTTATTTTGCATTTTTTAATTCCTTTCATGGAGCAACGCTTCAATTCATGCACGAAGTGTAATTCATAAGTAAAATGAATTTTCGCTACGCAGAATGAATTGTTCTGCAAACATGAATTGATTTCATCATGAATTGACCTGCGGTCATGAATTGCTCACTGCGTGAGCATTGCGTTGGCAAATAACGCGAGCGTTATTTGCCAACGCAGAATCGAGAAAAAATCTCGTTTACAATTTCCTCGCTGGTTTCTCTTGCATCTATCATATCAAGCTCGGATAGAGCTTTTTCAAGTGTAAAGCAAATAATATCGGGAGTTTCACCAAATTCTAGCGCTTCCTTGGCTTGAATTATGCTTTCAAGAGCAAGGGAAACGCTTGAAAACTGTCTTGCACTTGAAATTATAGCATCATTTGAAATATCAATAGAGCCAAGCTCGTACATATTT
>JAGAJV010000204.1 GCA_017625915.1 Clostridia bacterium | reverse complement strand
CTTACTGATATTATGTCAATGCCTGTTATTAAAATGATATTCTCTGCTTTAAGCTCAGCCTCACTTTTCAGATATGAGGATATAATTTCCTATATTAAGTGTGGATATACAGACATTAGCGAAAATGAGCTTAACGACTTTGAAAGCTATATGTACAGGTGGAATATCTACGGTAAGAAATTTAAAAATGAGGACTACTGGGCATCTAATCCTGACGGATATGTTGAGGTGCCTACCATTACCCAGCTAGAGACACTCTCCCGTGTAAATGATGTGAGGGAGCGAGTTTATAATAAGCTATCAATCCTTGAAAATTGCTTTGTGAAAAATTGCACTGTGGCTGATGCTTCTAATGCAGTTTTTGAATTTTTAAATGCACATAAGGTTAAGGAGCAATTACAGGCTGAAATTGATAGGTGTGTATCAAGGCAAGAGGCTTACGAGCTTTCACAGGTTTGGAATATACTTATTTCCTCCCTTGATACTCTTGTAAATATTTGTGGAGATGCCTATGTATCTATTGACGATTATATAGCTTTACTAAAATACGCTCTTGGGGATAATAATATTGGTGCTATTCCCTCCGGTGAGGACAATGTAGTAATAGGTGATGCACCTACTATAAGAGCAAAAAGCATTAAGCACGTGTTTATTTTAGGCGTTAATGAGGGTGTTTTCCCTGTAGAAGCCAGCGACGACGGATTCTTTAACGATACAGACAAGATAACTCTTGAAACTATGGGAATTGATTTATCTTCAAAATCTGATATGAGGGCTGATGACGAGCTTTTAGCCTTTAGAAATGCTTTATCACTTGCATCTGACACCGTTTGTGTTTCCTGTCTTAAAACTAACATTAAGGGCGCAGATATGCAACCGTCTATTGCATTTTCAAGGCTTGTTTCTCTGCTTGGCAAGGATAGTGTTAAGGATACCGGCTCGCTTTTGCCTATTGACAGAATTTACACCAAAGAAAATGCCCTTGAATATTTAGGCTCTTATGATAACGATATAAAAGCTGCAATTAAGGAATATTTTGACCTTAAAAATCAGACACAGGGTGGCTTTGATAATGAAAAGCTTGCAATTTTGAATGATACTGCAAAAGAGATTTTCGGAAATCATATTTCAATTTCAAAATCAAGCATAGAAACCTTTGCAAGCTGTAAGCTAAAGTATTACTGTAATTATGTTTTAAGGCTAAAGCCCAGCAAAAGAATATATTTTGAGGCTAACAATATTGGTACATTAAATCATTTAATTATTGAACAATTTTTTAATATGCAAAAAAATGAGGAGTTTAATGCTTCAACTCTTACCGATAAGGATATTGAGGAAATTATTAAAAAAATTATTGACGATTACACGCTGCTTATTTGTGGCTCAAGACAGGTGTCCAGCAAGCTAAAGCATTTATTTAATAAGCTAAAGAAAAATCTTGTTATATACCTAAGGGAGCTAATTTTTGAGCTGGGGCAAAGCGAATTTAAGCCCGAATATATGGAGCTATCCTTGACAGGTGACGGTAAAAGCTCTCCTAAATCTCTAAAATTTAAAATTGGCGAGGGTGCGACGGCTTCCTTATCCGGTACTGCTGACAGAGTTGATATTTACAGAAAAGACGGGGTTACCTATGTAAAAATTATTGACTATAAGTCGGGTGAGGAAAAAATTTCCCGTGAGTTTATAAGTAAGGGCTTTGGATTGCAATTATTTATATACTTATTTACGCTTTGCAAAATAAGCGACGGTGAATTTAAAAACGAGTTGCTTGGTGATACTACCGAAATAAAGCCTGCGGGAATTATGTATTTTCCTATGAATATTTCTAAAAAGAATATTAACTATGATGTTGATTTAGACTCAAGCGAGGTTGATACAATTGAAAGAAATACTATTAGCGAAAGAATTACACGCTCCGGCTTTTTCCTTGATAATATTGATGTTTTAGAGGCGCAGGACAAGGGGCAATCGGGAAAATATGTACCCCTTAAGGACGAGCATAAGGATTGGTTTTTGTCGGGTGCTGACTTTGAGGATATTTATAATGAACTTGAAGCTACTATCGGTAGAATTGGCAGTGAGATTTTAAGCGGTGATGCGTCGGCTGAGCCTGTAAAGGTAAAGACACATCCCTGCGAATACTGTGATTATTACTCAGTTTGCAG
>JAGAJV010000203.1 GCA_017625915.1 Clostridia bacterium | reverse complement strand
GAAAGTCTTACAGGCACAGCCACCTTTTTAAGATGCATACCAATTAGCGTTCCACCAATATCAATGCCTGCGTCAGCCTTAATTTCCTCTAGCACAACGGGATTTTTAAAGGAATGATAAGCCTTTGTAGCCAAAGAGCCGCCTGCCTTTTTTTGCGGTACTGCATTTACATATTCCCCGTTTGGCACAGCCTCCTTTTCAATTACAATAGCACGGTTTAAATGCTCACAGCATTGAACTGCTAAATATATTCCTCTTTCGCAAAGCACAGAATATATACTATCAAATAGCACCTCGGCAGTGTCAAAATCGGAATTTGTACCGATTTTTGAGCCAACAACCTCGCTGGTTGAGCAACCAACAACTAAAATATCACCCTTTTTTAATTTAGCTACATCACATAGCTCATTTATAGCAATTTCACATTGATTTTTAATATCCATAATACACCTCGTAATAGTATTTATAAGCTATTTTAACATTTTATTATAAAAATGTCAACAATAATACTTTCGTTATTGATTTATTCATAATTTTGGTGTATAATATTATGAGCCGTAAGCGGTTAGTCGCCAGCGGTCAGATGGATGGACTTGTGACAAAAGGCTTTAAAAACTGACGGCTAAATAAAAAAGTTAAATTTGTCGTGAAACTGCTAGCGGCTGACGGCTGGCGGCTAACGGCTAAATAAAAAAGTTAAATTTGTCGTGAAACTGCTAGCGGCTGACGGCTGGCGGCTAACGGCTATATAATAAAGGAGAAAACAGAATGGCAAAGCTTCTTAAGAAACTAATTAATCCAATAGGAGTTAAGGGACCTGTTCTTACAATCGTAATGGACGGTGTTGGTATCGCTCCTGCAACAGAGGGAAATGCAGTATATAACGCATACACCCCAACGCTTGACGCTATTATGAAGAATTATCCTTGCGTTAAGCTAAAGGCTCACGGTACAGCAGTAGGTCTGCCAACAGACGACGATATGGGTAACTCTGAGGTTGGACACAATGCCCTTGGCTCAGGTCAGGTATTTGCACAGGGCGCTAAGCTGGTATCACAATCAATCGAAAATGGCAAAATGTTCGCATCAAGCACTTGGCAAAAGGTTGTTTCCAATGTAAAGGATAATAACAGCACCCTTCACTTTATCGGTCTATTCTCAGACGGTAATGTTCACTCTCACATCGACCACTTAAAAGCTATGCTTGCTCAGGCTAAAAAGGAAAATGCTTCTAAGGTTAGAATTCACATTCTAATTGACGGTCGTGATGTTGGCGAAACAAGCGCCCTTGAATATATCGACCCATTTGAAGCATATCTTGACGAGCTTCGTGACGATAGCTTCGATATTAAGATTGCATCCGGCGGTGGCAGAATGGTTATCACAATGGACAGATATGAGGCTAACTGGTCAATGGTTGAAAAGGGCTGGCAAACACACGTGCTCGGTCAAGGCAGACAGTTTGCATCAGCGCACGAGGCAGTTGAAGCATACAGAAACGAATATAAGGTTATCGACCAAGACCTACCACCGTTCGTAATTGCAGAGAATGGCAAGGCAGTTGGCACAATCAACGATGGCGATAGCGTAATCTTCTACAACTTCCGTGGCGACCGTGCTATTGAAATTTCAAAGGCATTTGACGATAAGGAATTTGATAAGTTTGACAGAGTTCGTTATCCAAGCGTAGTTTATGCAGGTATGCTTGAGTATGATGGCGACCTTCATATTCCGTCAAATTATCTTGTAAATCCACCGGAAATCACAAATACAATGGGCGAATACCTGGCAGACAACGGTATTTCACAGCTTGCAATCTCTGAAACACAAAAGTACGGACATGTAACATACTTCTGGAACGGAAATAAGAGTGGCAAGTTTAATAACGAGCTTGAAACATATATCGAGGTTCCATCAGATGTTGTTCCATTCGAGCAAAGACCTTGGATGAAGTGCGCAGAAATCACAGATAAGCTGATTGAGTGCCTAGAGAGTGGCAAGTATAACTGCTTAAGAGTAAACTTCCCTAACGGCGATATGGTAGGACATACAGGTAATATCCTGGCTACAAGATGCTCAATGGAAGCGCTTGATTTACAGCTTAAGAGAATACTCGATGTTGTCGATAAGCTTGAGGGCGTGGCTCTAATTACTGCCGACCACGGTAATGCAGACGAAATGTACGAGGTTGACAAGAAGGGCAATCCAAAGACAAATAAGGACGGAAGCTTTAAGGCAAAAACAAGCCATACACTAAATCCTGTTCCATTTATTATCTATGATAATTTCTATAAGGATAAGTACACAGTAAAGGCTGACGAGGGTCAGTTCGGTCTATCCAATGTTGCAGCAACAGCAGTAAACTTCCTCGGCTACGAAGCACCGGAAATGTGGGACGAAGCGATTATTTCTGCGAAATAATTGCCGAAGGCATTTAATGACCGAAGGTCAATTCATGATGAAATCAATTCATTGAGCGTCGCGAAAATTCATGTTGCGTAGCAAAAATTCATTTAAGATGAAGGATGAATTGCAACAAGTTGCATGAATTGCTCTGCATGAATTGGCTATGCCGTGAATTGCTTCGCATTATGTGATATGTTAAAAATTTACTACCAAGACAATCAAATAGTAATCTGTGAAAAGCCCTATGGAGTATCCTCGCAAAAAAGCGGTGGGGACAATATGGTGGATATGCTATCAAGTCAGCTTGATTGCAATATTTACCCTGTTCACAGGCTTGACACCACTACCACAGGACTAATGGTGTTTGCTAAAAATGAAAAGAGCGCAGGCATACTTTCAAGTGATATTGCAAGCCGCAATTTCCATAAGCATTATCTTGCAATTTGCCACGGGAGTGTGGATAAAGCAGGGGAAATGCGTGATTTTCTATTCCACGACAGAATAAAAAATAAATCCTTTGCGGTTGAAAGCAAGCGTAAGGGAAGCAAGGAAGCTATTTTAGAATATGAGCTTATTTCCTATAATGAGGAAGAAAAGCTTTCACTTGTAAAAATTCACCTTTTAACAGGCAGAACACATCAGATAAGAGTTCAATTTGCAAGCCGTGGCAATATGCTTTACGGCGATGGCAAATATGGAGCTAAGGATAATGATAAAATTAAATTACATTCCCATATAATTTCCTTTACTCACCCTGTAACAAAGGAGCAAATGAGCTTTACATCTATGCCCGATGGGGAAATGTGGTCAATTTTTCAATAAAAACAGCTTCATAATTAAATAGCTAATCAAAAAGCAAATAGGAAAGACAGCAATAAAGCTAACAAAAAGCTTTATTGCTGTTTTTTTGTTTATAGGCTGCTTTTCATATAAGCCCACACCCATAATAGCAAGGCATTTAATATTTCCCGTGCTTACAGGCATACCTAAAAGGGAGCAAATAAGCAAGGCTAAATATGTACCTATATCAGAGGAAAATGCCGAGATGTGTCGCAATTTCACTATATTTTCCCCCATTGAGCTAATAATTCGCTTGCCTCCCAGCAAAGCGCCAAATGCAAGAATTGTAGCTACAGACAGCATAAGAAGCAAGGGTGCTTTTGTGCTTGATATTTCAATTCCCAGTAAAAACGCAATAATGCCAATAAATTTAAGCCCACCCTGCCATCCGTGCATAAAGGAGGTAAGGGAGCAGGACAAAATCTGCAATTTTTTATAGGGTAAATCCCATCTGAAAATCAGTCTTGAAAAATAGCCTGATATAAGAGCCAAGACGCAGGAAAAAATCATAAAAACAAACACATATCCCACTTTTTTAATGCCCTCTGTATCGCCGCATACAGCAAAGGATGCCCCCGCCAGGCCCGAAATCATTGCGTGACTCTCGCTGGAGGGTAAGCCAAAGCACCAGCTAATTATGCCGAACAAAATCATTGTAAAAAATACTACCGATATTCCAAGAGAGGTGTATTTATCCAGCTTGCCTAAGGAAAAAACAAATTCAGCAATAGATGTGCTGATAAAATAGGCAATCAGCACCCCGAGAAAATTAAAGCAAGCGCACAAGGCACTAGCTCTTTTGAAGCTGATAGCCCTCGTCGAAACTGCTGTAGCAATAGAATTCGGCGCATCTGTCCAACCGTTAATAAATAATACCCCATATGCAAGAATTAGCGAAAAAAGCATACTAAAATTCATTTTATCACCTCTTTTTAATGCTCACATAAAATATACTGAAGAGGTGATTATGTTATGATACTTGAAAAGGAATATCAAAGAGAAAAAGCAGTAATGTATGCAAGAAAGTATGCGCTGGTTAGAAATCCTAAAAGGCTCCCTTGTGTAAAGGGAGCTGTCAAAGCCTCCATCTTCGAGGGAGGGGGACCGCTTGCGGTGGAAGGAGTAATGACTGAGGGATTGTTTGAAAATGAGGTGGTATTATGATACTTGAAAAGGAATATCAAAGAGAAAAAGCAGTAATGTATGCAAGAAAGTATGCGCTTGTTAGAAATCCGTTGTTCTACACCTTTGAAGGAATAGGCGGAAATTGTACCAACTTTGTGTCACAATGCGTTTTGGCGGGAAGCTGTGTAATGAACTTTACGCCAACCTTTGGGTGGTACTATCTTTCATTAAACAGGAGAAGCGCATCGTGGACGGGTGTGGACTTTTTCTTTGATTTTATGACCACAAACACAGGCGTAGGTCCGTTTGGACAGGAAATAGGACTTGACGATGCCGAAATCGGCGATATAATTCAGCTAAGCAACGGCACGGAGTATTACCATACATTGATAATTACGGAAATTACCGAAAACGAGATATTTATTTGCGCAAACTCGGTGGACTCCCTTGACAGACCCTTATCCAGCTACAATTACGTGTCCCTTCGAGTTATAAAAATAAACGGTGTAAGATACGATACACGGTATATAATAGATTGCTTCGATAGCCTTTATTCGCCCCCGGGGCTTGAGCCTATTGCTCCGCCGATGGAATAGTGGTCAGCCGTCAGCCGTCAGCCGTTAGCCTTGCACCTACGCCTTGAAAAGTTGCACATAAGTTTTCTTTATTTTTAAATAATTTTGTTAATAAAGTATAAAAAGTATTGACAAACAACCATTTTTAATGTAATATATATTTGTGTACAAATCTAAAAATTGGTTTGTTAAAAAGCTCATTTTGGAGGAAAACAAATGAAAAGAAAACTTTTTGCAATGCTATTAGTTTTAGTTGCATTGGCTACGGTTGTCGCTTTGATGGCTTGCTCATGTCAAGACCCTGTTGACACTAATACTGATACTGATACTAATACTGATACAAGCTCAGACACAGGCACAGATAAGCCGGGTCCCGGTGACAACCCACAGACACCTGCCGGCACAAATACAGTTAAGCCGGTTATCAAGTATCTAAGAATTGTAGAGCTTGGTGACAATAAGGTTACCATTAGATTTAATGCTATAGGTAAGGGCTTAGCATTTGATATCAGATATAGCGATTCTGAAATTACTGACGAAAGCTTCGATTCTGCTACAAAGGCTGATTTTGTTGTAACAAACGATAACGAAACACACATTGCTGTTATTAACAATCTAAAGGCTGACGCTGATAATAAGCATTTTATCGCAGTTAAGGCTTCTGCCGGCTCAGGCGATGCTACAATTTACAGCGAAATGCTCACAATCCGCGCTGGTGGTATTGAGGTAATTAAGGTTGATACATCAAGAGTTGACGCTATCTACTGCGGTGAGGTTATTAAGGGCTTTACACAGCTTGTTGACGAGCAGGATATAGCTGACCCATATCACGGTAAGGGCGGTCTTGCATCAAGCAAGGTTCCAAAGTTTTATTGGGGCGCAGGAGAATTAACACCTGGCTCATATGTACCACACGAAACAACCCATTCAAAGTACGGTATGACACTCCGTCCAATTATCGACCTTGAATATGAATATTATGTAGAAGCAATCTACGTATATTACGGAAATGATTCATATCCTGTTTCAGTAAATACATCTCTCAAGGCTGCTAACTACGATACACTGGAGGCTTGGGACGGTATCCATTATACAAACGAAAATCCTGACCCTAAGGGCTGGACAAAGATTGAGGTAAAGAAGAACACAAGATATGTTCAAATTTGCTACTGTGATACAACCCTTGAAGAGGATGTTACTCAAAGAATTCAGTCACAGGCTCCAACTGAGGTACTAATTTACGGATACGCAATTGGCGAGGGTGACAAAATTAGCAACGATACACAAAGAGAATATCCGACAATCGGCGAATTTATGGGCGCTTGCGGATTTACAGCCGGTGGTGGCGGTAATACAACACCTGTACAGCTTGAATGCTTTGGCGTTCTTCGTGAATATGTAAACCTTGGTTGGGTATATAGCTGGGCAGGCTTCCCAAAGAGAGCAACTGTTGTAGCTAACTCCTCAATGGGTAATTTCGACTATAACTATGGTGTAAGATATAGCTTCCTAGACATTATTCCTTGTCTACAGTGGAATGAGGGCTCAAACCCTGCAAGACTTTACAATAGAATAACAGGCAGACTTTCTGCTGAAATCGCTTCAGAGGAAGATAAATTTAAGCCGGAAACATATGCAGCATATGCAGATATGGCATACCAATATGCAGCCCGTTACGGTAGCTCAAGAATGGGTTATCTATACGATGCAGTAAAAGTGCACTCAGCAGGTACAGCAGCAGTCGGTCTTAACTATCTGAATTGGATTGAGCTTGGAAACGAGCCAAACGGTGAGGACCAAAACGGCGCAACACCTTATCAGCTTGCAGCATTAACATCTGCGGCTTACGACGGACACCAAAGAACTATTTTAGCAGATGTATTTAACCCGGAGGATTTCACATACTTCCTTGGCGGTAAGAATGCAGACCCGGACTTCAAGCTTGCTATGGCAGGTCTTGCGGGTATCGGTACAAACTACATTACATCTATGGTTTACTGGATGAAGGCAAACCGAACAGACGGATGCATCGCTATGGACGCATTCAATGTTCATACATATTTCGGTAAGGAGTTCCTGCTTAACGGTCAGTATATCACTGTTGGCGTAAGCCCTGAGGAATACGGACTTATCGACGCTATGTCTAAGCTCGTTGAGTTTAGAGATAAGTACTATCCAAATGTTGAGGTTTGGATTACAGAGTTTGGTTGGGATACAAACCAAAGCTACGAAACACCTACATCAGCTCACGCATATGGCGAATATAGCGGTCGTGAGGTTCAAGCTATGTGGCTTGCAAGAGCATATCTCCTTCTCTCCGCATCAGGCGTAGATAAGGCAACTATGTACATGGTTGAGGATATGGCAGACGATAGATTTACATATGGTAAGTACGGTACTTGTGGTGTATATGCTCCGGAGGTTGAGGATGTATACGACGAGGTAACAGGAAAGCTAATCAGCCACGAGTTTACAGGTAATATGATTCCTAAGGAATCCTACTATATTTTATATACTCTTAAGAGAGCGCTTAAGGATATGTCCTTCCAAAGAGAGCTTGTTTCAGGCAACGAAAATGTTTGGATTTATGAGTACGCAGACGAAGAGGGCAACTACGGTTATGCGCTATGGTGCCCAACCTCAAACGGAACAAAGGTAAATGATTACAAGCTTTATGTTGGTAACACAGGTAAGGATGTAACACTTATCTCAAATAACTTTGAGGACCACAGAGCAGTAACGACTCAGTACGGTCAGGTTATCGAGGAGCATACATACACAATTAACGGTGATGATACAAACCTCGTTCCTGAAAACGGATATGTATCAGTAGATGTTTCCGAAAACCCGGTTTATGTTATTATCGGTAATGTAAACGAACAGCTTCCGGACAACGGCTGCGCAATTCAAAAGTAATAAAAAACAATCGCATAATATTTACAATCGCAGGCTAATTTGGCTTGCGATTGTTTTTTTAGCCGTCAGCCGTTAGCCGTTAGCCGCCAGCTAGTAAAAATCCGCATAAGAGCGCTTTAAGGCAGCCTCAAAGAAATCGTCAGCATCAAAGGTTTCCTCTCGCTTTATGTATTTATCCTTATCCTCGCTTGCAAAAAGCTCAAGATAAGGTCTATCGTCTATATTAGCTATCCCCTTAGCCTGCTTATAGACGGATAGCTTGTCAATAACCTTGTCGTAATACCAATATTTTTGTTTAAACTCCTCAAGCCACTCCTTATCAACAAAAATATTTTCATACCGTCCTAAAGAAAGGGGTTTTTCGTGTGTGTCCTCCTTATATACACACACTTCTTCCATTCTTTCTTTCTTGTTTATTTCTTTTTCTTTTACTTTTTCTCTTTTGCTACTTTTCTCTTTTTCCTTTTCTGTTTCTTGCTGGGAAGTGCAACCGATGTGCAACGGAAGTGCATTTTGTTGTTTATTTAAACCCTGATAATCTGCCCGTTGTTCCAGTGTTATCAGGGTTTTTCGCTTATCTGTTTGATGTGCAATCAGATGTGCATTTTCAAAGCATTTTAAAATTCTCATTAGCTTAAATCTGTCAATTTTCAAGCTTTCTGCAATATTACATTGTTTAATTAATAGTTGCCCCTCTTTTAATGTTGTCGCTTGCCCTTTAAAAATACATTCCTTTTCCGTATATATTGCGTTTGCTAATAAATATATCCATACAGCCAAATGCTCGCTATCCTTTGTTATTATTGGATTATCTAACCACTCTCTATAAAATTTTACCCAGCCTTGCTCCATTCCTTTTCCTCTCTTTTCGGTACGCCCTGACAGCTGACTGCTAGCTGCTGGCATCTCGTTATATACATTATAAAATAAAAAAAGGTGTAATAGCAGGTACACTTTTTGTAAGGTTAAATTTGCGTTAACACTCAAAAGATTAGTTTGCTAAAAAAGTCAAAAAACTTTGCAAAAACCTCTTGACAAATCAAGATGTTAGTGGTATAGTATTGTACAGAGATTAGCAATCGACCAAAAAGAGTGCTAAAATCAAAAACGGAGGGAAAAAGCATATGGAATTTGGAAAAAATGAGCTTAGCGAAAGAAAAAAGCTTATATTAAAAGCCATTGTTGAGGCACATATTAAGCTTGGCGAGCCCGTTGGCTCTAAATATCTTATGCAAGAGGCAGATATCCCCTATTCCTCAGCCACTATAAGAAATGAAATGGCAGAGCTTGAGGAGCTTGGCTATCTTGAACAGCCTCATACCTCAGCAGGCAGAATTCCCTCGGAGCTTGGCTATCGCTTTTATGTTGACACCCTTGTATATCAATATGATATGTCAACTAAGGAGGCTGGCGAGCTTGAAAAGCTTCTTTCTGTAAAGAAAAATGAGATTGACAAGATTTTGGAAAAGGCAACACAGGTAGCCTCAGCTATCACAAATTATACAGCCTTATCATTAAAACACCGTCCCTCGGCTATCACCATAAGAAAATACGAAACCGTATATCTTGATAGCTTCAACTTTATAATAGTAATGATTGCATCTCTTCACGATTCTGTAAAGACAAGAAATATTAAATTGCCATTTGCAGTATCAAGCGAAATGATAGGAAAGCTCTCTAAGGTTTTAAATGATAACCTATCCGGTGTATCAATTGAGCAAATCAACATATCTATTATAATGAAGATGGAAAGCGAGCTTACAGAATGTCCGGAGCTGATTTCTATAGTAGTAAAGAACATTTACGAGGCTATGAACGAGCTAGGCTCAGAAATTAAGTTTGAGGGTGTAAATAGGCTTTTACAATATCCTGAATATTCTGACCTTGATAAGCTACAGAAAATGATTTCCACAATCGAGGAAAAAAGCGATATTATAAGAGCAATTAGCACCATAGACCAAAGTGATGATGATACCAAAATTTTTATCGGCTCAGAGAATATGGTAAAAATAATGGACGATTCAACGCTGATATACAAAAACCTGAAGCTAAACGGTAAAACTATAGGAGCAATCGGCATTATAGGTCCTTGCAGAATGGACTACTCAAAGGTTTTAGCCACTATTGATAAGCTATCCTATGAGATAAGCCAATTGTCTGATATAGGACAGCTGCCCGAGGCATTGGACATTGATTTAAAAATAGATGGTGAGGAATAACATGGACGAAAACAAGAACACAGAAGAAATTAACGAGGAGCAAAACGAGGCGGAAATCGTAAATCCAAATAAGGAATACGAGGACAAAATCGAGGAGCTTGAAAAGAAAAACTACGACTTAAATGATAAATATTTAAGAGTGGTTGCAGAATACGACAATTTCCGTAAGCGTTCACTTAAGGAGCGTGACGGAATTTACCAGGAGGCTTATATAGACGCAGTTAAGGAAATATTACCTATTGTAGATAATATGGAAAGAGCTGAAGCATATATGGGTGACGACGGAGCTTCTGAGGGTGTTAAAATGATAATGAACGCAATTCACACAGCTCTTGAAAAAATGGGAGTTACCGAAATTGAAACAAAAGCCTTTGATCCTAATTACCATAATGCAGTAATGCATATCGACGACGAGAGCTACGAGGGGGGCGCAATTGTCGAGGTGTTCCAAAAGGGCTATAAGCTTAAGGATAAGGTAATCAGATATGCGATGGTGAAGGTAGCAAACTAGTTTGCTACTAAGCTAAATTCGCCTGCGGCGAGCTAAATTGAGCAAGCTCAGCTAAATTTGCAAGCAAGCTAAATTGGCTATGCCAGCTGAAATGCGAATTTAATTTAGCTACGAAGTAATTTCGCTAACAAAGTTAATTTCGCTGACACGAAGTGTCAATTTAGCTATAAAAAAGTTTAAAATTATTTCTAATATAAATTGGAGGAAAATTATTATGGGAAAAATTATTGGTATTGACTTAGGTACAACAAATTCATGTGTAGCGGTATTCGAGGGCGGTGAGCCTGTCGTAATTCCAAACCCGGAGGGAGCAAGAACAACTCCATCTGTTGTAGCATTTACAAAAACAGGAGAAAGACTTGTTGGTCAGGTTGCTAAGCGTCAGGCTATTACAAACCCAGACAGAACAATCAGCTCAATCAAGCGTGAAATGGGTAGAGATTACAAGGTAACAGTTGAGGATAAATCCTACACACCGCAAGAAATTTCTGCTATGATTTTACAAAAGCTAAAGAGCGATGCTGAGGCTTACCTCGGCACAAAGGTAACAGAGGCTGTTATCACAGTTCCTGCTTACTTCAGCGATGCTCAAAGACAGGCAACAAAGGATGCAGGCAAGATTGCAGGTCTTGATGTTAAGAGAATTATCAACGAGCCAACTGCTGCTGCCCTTGCTTTCGGTATGGATAAGGAAGAAAACCAAAAGATAATGGTATTTGACCTTGGTGGTGGTACATTCGATGTATCTATCCTTGAAATTTCTGATGGCGTATTTGAGGTTTTAGCTACAAACGGTAACAACCGTCTAGGCGGTGACGACTTCGATAAGAAGATTATTGACTGGATTGCAGAGCAATTCAAGGCTGAAAACGGCATTGATTTAAGACAAGACAAGATGGCTCTACAAAGACTAAAGGAAGCAGCTGAAAAGGCTAAAATCGAGCTTTCCGGCGTTACAACATCAAATATCAACCTACCGTTTATTACAGCTGATGCAACAGGTCCTAAGCACTTTGATGCTAACCTTACAAGAGCAAAATTCAACGAGCTAACAGCTGACCTTGTTGAGGCTACAATGGGACCAACAAGAAAGGCTCTTTCCGATGCAGGTCTATCTATAAGTCAAATAGACAAGGTTATCCTAGTTGGTGGTTCTTCAAGAATTCCGGCAGTTCAAGAGGCTCTTAAGAGCTTTGTTGGTAAGGAGCCATTTAAGGGCATTAACCCGGACGAATGTGTAGCTATGGGTGCTGCAATTCAAGGCG
>JAGAJV010000202.1 GCA_017625915.1 Clostridia bacterium | reverse complement strand
GGTTTTAAAGATTCATCCTTCTCTGCTTCTTGGTGGAATTTTACATATAGTGAAACAAGCTCGTCCACGCCACCATTTTCAACCTTTTCTTGGCTTCCCCATTTATCATAAGCTACAATAAGCTTACCAAATTGAGTTCCCCAGTCACCTAAATAGTTAATTCCAATACAATCATAGCCTTGAAATTCGTGAAGCATTTTAAGTGAGTGTCCTATTACGGTTGTTCCCAAATGTCCAATATGGAATGGCTTAGCTACATTTGGTGAGGAATAGTCAAATACTGCGACCTTACCAATACCTGAGCCATCAGACCCATATTTTTCTTTTTTGTTCTCTATTTCATAAAGAACATTTTTTATTAAATATTCATTAGTTACAAAGATATTTAAATATCCGTTTATCGCATCAGCCTTTGCAACCACAGGAGATCTGAATTTTTCAGCTATCTCCTTAGCAATCACAGGTGGTGCTTTTCTTAAAATTCTGCTTAATTTGAAGCATGGAAAAGCAATGTCACCTAAGCTAGAATCAGGTGGATATTCAAACATAGCTAAAATATCATCTACTGTAAGGTTAATTTCCGAGGAAATTTCAGCTAAACAAGATAACATATCATTTGCAACTGTAAGCTTAAAATTATTCATTTTCTATATTAGTCCTCGTCAATCTGAGCAGTTTGCCCTGCATTATATTTATCAACCAAAGCATGAATTTTTTGTACAGGATTTAGAAGGTCACTAATAGAAGCATCCTTATTAATTGTATCAATAATATATGAAACATATTTACACATATTAACATCACAGTACCATTCTTTTGAAAGAATTTCATTTGTATGGTAAGTAAGGTTTGTAGCATAAATCTTATCAAAAACGCCTTCCTTGTATGCCTTGTCAAAGTTTTCAAGACCGTTGCAGAATAGTGCAAATGTAGCAAACACAAATACTCTCTTTGCTCCTCTCTGCTTTAGCTGTTGAGCAACATCAATCATTGAATCGCCAGAGGAAATCATATCATCAACAACGATAACATCCTTTCCTGTTAAATCCTTACCAAGATATTCATGTGCTTCGATTGGGTTTTTACCGTCAATAATAATAGAATAATTTCTTCTCTTGTAGAACATACCAAGCTCAATGCCTAAAACTGATGCAATATACATTGAACGTCCAATAGCACCCTCGTCAGGAGAAACTACCATTAAGCTATCCTTATCAAGCTTAACATCAGGAACCGTTCTCATAAGAGCCTTTAGCATTTGGTATGTGGGTCTTACACTGTCAAAGCCACTTAATGGAATAGCATTTTGTACTCTTGGGTCATGCGCATCAAAGGTGATAATATTAGTAACACCCATATTATTAAGCTCTTGTAGCGCTAAAGCACAGTCGAGAGATTCTCTCGCTGAACGCTTATGCTGTCTGCCCTCGTAAAGCATAGGCATAATAACACTTATTCTCTTGGTTTTACCACCCGTTGCAGCGATAATTCTCTTTAAATCTTGAAAATGGTCATCCGGACTCATTGGTACATTCATCCCATACATTTTGTATGTAACGCCATAGTTAAAGCAATCTGAAATAATGTAAAGGTCAAGACCTCTCATTGATTCGTTAATTAAAGCCTTAGCCTCACCTGAGCCAAATCTTGGGCAGGTAGCCTTAGCAATAAATGAATTTTCGTGGCCTCTAATGCTTTTTAAATAATAATCTACCTGTGCTGTGAAGTCCTCACAGCCTCTCATAGCGATAATCTTTAATTCGCCGTTTACATTCTCGTTCATAATTAAATCCCCCTAATTTTGCCGTGTTATTTTGTAATTGTAATTTTTGCGATTACATTTGATTTATCAGGGTCAATCCCCTTTGCTATAACAAGCTTTAAAGCAAACATTTGCATAGCAAGAGCGAGAATAAACGCCATTGTATATTCGCATCCTGTATTTTTGATAGTTACTAATGTATTTTTGCCACAAATTTTAGGATCATCTGTGATAACAATAGTTTTTGCACCAACATTATCAAGCTTTGCAATCATTTTTTTAGCATCCTCAAGCATAAGACCGCTTTGTCCTAAAACAAATGCTAAATCATTATCATGAAGCTGTGCTACTGGTCCGTGATAAAAATCAGATATTGGATAGCCCTTAACCTTCATTTTGTTTGTTTCAAGAATTTTTAGCGCTCCTTCAAGTGCGATTGAATATGAAATGCCTCTACCAAGAACAACAGCGCCATCATAATTTAATAATGAAGGAACAATATTTTCAATTTGTAACGGTAAATAATCAAGTGCTTCCTCAAACTGAACTGGTATAGCATTTAAGGCATTTGCAAGCTCATTATTTTGACTCCATTTTGCGCAAAGCAAAGCAAGTAAATACATTTGAGCAGTAAATGTTTTTGTAGCAGCAATGCTCTTTTCCTCGCCTGCATTACAGAATAAATGATATTTTGCTGTTTTGGCAAGTAAAGAATCCTCATAGTTTGTAATTGCAAGGGTTGGCATACCTTGCTTTTTAGCAGATTCAAGAACATAATTAACATCCTCTGCTCTACCTGATTGAGAAACCCCAATAACCAAGCTGTTATTAAATTTGATATCAGTACCATACTGTGTAAAGATTGACGGTGTACCAAGTGTACAAGGTATTCCCATTACAATACCGAATAAATATTGAGCATAAACGCATGCGTGGTCTGATGTTCCTCTTGCAGCAAAATAAATATTATTAATGTTTTTATACTCTAATTCCTCAACAAGTGCTTTTAAGGTATCCTTATTCTTTTCAAGCAAAGAAGCCATAACAATTGGTTGCTCTCTTATTTCCTTTTCAAGATTAATCATTATTACACCTTATCTCTTTGATAGAACTTCCTTTTCGTATTTCTTAACCTCGTCCATCCAATCAAAGCCTGTTGGAACACCACATTCTTGACAGTATTTCTGCCATACCGCTGTAAATGGATATGATTTTAATGTTTCAAGTAAGCCTAGACGAGAAGTATAGTCTAATTCAAGCTCATATTTCTTTAGAAGCTCTGTTGGTTCAAGCATAGCATATAGAAGTGCTTTTTCAAGATTTCTTGCACCGATTACCCAAGCTGCAATTCTGTTAATACTTGCATCAAAGAAATCAAGACCGATATGTATTCTATCCATTTCACCACTTCTTACAATTTCCTGTGCAATAGCCTTTAATTCATCATCAAAGATAACAACATGGTCACTATCCCATCTTACAGGACGAGAAACATGAAGTAATAAGCCTGGGGTAAATTGTAATGCAGTGCTAATTTTATCTGAAATAAACTCTGTTGGATGGAAATGTCCTGCATCAAGTGTTAAATACTGACCTTTTTTAGCACAGTAGCCAAGATAGAAGTCGTTTGAACCAATTGTACAGCTTTCTGCGCCGATACCAAATACCTTACCCTCTAAAGCAGCAATATTGTATTTGGGGTCAACCTCAACTGCGAAAATCTTATCGAGCGAGTCCTCAAGTCTCTTTCTATATCCGTTGCGGTCAATAGGTATGTCCTTAAATCCGTCAGGAATCCAATAGTTACTTGCACAAACCTCGCCCATTTCTTTACCTATATATTCAGCAACCTTTCTTGTTGCGATTACGTGGTCAACCCAAAACTGACGGATTTTATCGTCGTGGTGGCTAAGTGTAAAGCCGTCCTCGGAATATGGATGCGAGAAGCAAGTTGGGTCAAGGTTAATTCCGTATCCCTTTTCCTTTGCCCATTTTATCCAAGCATCATAATGCTCCGGCTTAATTTGGTCTCTTGGAACTGTCTCACCCTTATTGTCAAGATATATAGCATGTAAACTGATTTTCTTTTTACCCGGAATCATTGAAGCTGCCTTGTCAAAGTCAGCTTGAAGCTCCTCAATGTTGCGTGCAGCACCAGGATAATTACCTGTTGTTTGAATACCACCTGTTAATGGTCCTTTGCTCTCAAAGCCCTTAACATCGTCACCCTGCCAGCATTGAATAGAAATTGGAATATTCTTTAGCTTTTCAATTACTGCATCTGTATCAATGCCAAGCTCGGCATATGCTTTTTTAGCTAATTCATACATTTCGTTTACCATAGTAGCACCTCTTATTTACAAATATTTAAGTATCTTTGATATGCTTCATCCCAAGCATCGCTGTGGTTAGGCTCATATACCTTAATTTCAAATGAATTTCTAATAATATCTCTTGCCTCGTAGATATCCTTTAGCTCGCCTGTTGCAATTGTTTGTATCGCGATATTACCAATAGCAGTTGCCTCAACAGGTCCTGCATATACAACTCTATCAGAAGCATCAGCAGCCCATTGACAAAGGATTTTTTCCTTTGTACCACCACCGACAATGTTAATAGAGGAATACTTTTTACCGGTCATAACTTCGATATTTTCGATTGTTTGTCTGTAGCAAAGCACTAAGCTTTCAAAAATACATCTAACAACCTCGCCAATTGTTTCTGGTACATATTGATTTGTTCTCTTACAGAATTCTCTAATTCTGCCTGGCATATCGCCTGAAGGAGTAAATAAATCGTCGTTAGGATTAATAAAGCAAGCAAATGGTTTTGATTCAAGAGCTTTAATTGTAAGCTCGTCAAATGAGAAGTTAAGTCCTTCTCTCTTCCATTGTCTTCTAGATTCCTGCTCGAGCCATAAGCCCATAATGTTTTTAAGGAATCTAATTTTACCGCCAGCTCCACCTTCATTAGTAAAGTTATAGTTCATTGATTGAGTATTAATAACAGGCTCGTCATTTTCAACACCCATAAGTGACCATGTACCACTGCTTATGTAAACAAAATCGTCACCACGCTTTGCAGGTACTGCAATTACTGCACTAGCAGTATCGTGTGAAGCAATATTAACAACATCAGCTGTGATATTTCCAAGCTCGGAAATTAAAGCTGGTGTTAGTTTACCAATCTTATGTCCTGGCATTACTACTTCGGAAAATAGCTTTTCGTTAATACCGAATTTTTGAAGAAGCTCTTTAGAAATATTTCTAGCTTTTGCATCAAGCACGGCGCCTGTAGATGCTATTGTATATTCTGTAAATTTTTGTCCTGTTAAGAAATAGTTAAGTAAATCTGGAGTGAAGAGCAAGCGCTCCGCATTTTCAATCATATAAGGTCTATCTCTTAAATCAGCAACCAACTGATAAATTGTATTGAAATTTATTGTTTGAATACCTGTTATGCCATATAACTCTTCGAATGGAACAGTTTTAAAGGCATAGGGTTGAATACCATCTGTTCTTGCATCACGATAATGATAAGGGTTAGCCATTAAAGCTCCGTTTTTATCAATAAAGCCATAGTCAACACCCCAAGTATCAATACCAATGCTCTTTATATCCTTATCGTCAGATAAAGCGCATTTTGAAATAGATGCTTTAATTTCATGGAAAATTCTTAGAATATCCCAGTTAAAATTACCATTTGTGTTTACAGGCTCATTGGGAAACCTGTGGTTTTCTTCTACTGTAAATTTTTTACCATCAAATTTACCAACGATTCCTCTACCACTGGAAGCACCAAGGTCAATTGCAAGCATTTTTAATTCAGCCATAGTAGTATCCTCTCATAAAAAAATATTTGTATAGTTTTCGACATACGAAATAATTATACCAATGTAAGCTAAAAATTTCAAGTCTTTTTCATAAATATATAATATAAAATATATTTAGCGTTTTAGTTCAATAACGGTTACACCAAAATCTCCCTCACCGTATTCGCCGTTTCTGTACTTTTTAATACGATAATCTTTTCTAAAAAACTCCCATAAGCCTCGCCTTAGAGCTCCTGTACCCTTGCCGTGTACAATAGTAACACTATTTACGCCACAAATTAAAGCCTCGTCAAGATATTTGTCAATATCAATCCAAGCATCCTCTATATTCTTTCCACGAACATCAAGCGAAATAGAAAATTCTCTTGAAACTACATTTTTTGATTTTTGTGTAGGTGCTTGTTTATCCTCGTTATGAGCCTTTGAGGT
>JAGAJV010000201.1 GCA_017625915.1 Clostridia bacterium | reverse complement strand
TTATGATAGACGCTTCCTCAACCTGCTTACAGCTTATAAAAATTTTAGGTGAAAGAAAATCAATTGTACTTATAACAAACAGCACAAAGGCTTCCTTCATTTCTGCAAAAACAGGAGTAAAAACCTTTGTTTCCGGTGGTGAAGTGTCTAAAACCTCATTTAGCTACATAGGCTCTATTGCGGAGGAGGTTATAAGAAAATTCAATGCGGATATTTGCTTTTTCTCTGTCTGCTCTCTTTCCCCTGATGGAATACTTACAAATAATTCCACCTCTGAAAACCAACTCTGCAAGGTTATGCTTGAACACTCAAAAAAGTCAGTTTTGCTACTAAATTCACAGAAAATAGAAGAGTCTAAGAAGCTTAACACTCTTTGCACTCTTAATGATATTGATTTCGTCGTTTCGGAAAAGGATATCTCAGATAAATTTCCCGAATACAAGAAAAAATTTATATGTTGATTTGTGTTTATCAAATCTTATTCACCTTAATTTTACAAAACATAGAATAAAAAACAGGCTTTCGCCTGTTTTTATGTTATATTAGGTTAAATTTCGCAAACGCTTGGCAATTTGAGTCCTTACCGATAAACACCTCAAATTCGCCCTTTTCTGCTACAAATTTAAGCTCCTTATTCCAGTATTTAAGCATTTCCTCATTGATTTCAAAGGAAACTGTCCTTTCCTCGCCTACATCAAGCTCAATTTTCTCAAAGCCCTTTAATTCCTTTACAGGTCGAACGCAAGAGCCCTTTACGTCTCTTATGTAAAGCTGAACTGCTTCCTTGGCTTTATATTTGCCTGTGTTTTTAATTTTTGCACTAGCAATTAGTTTATCGCCTGCTTTCATTGTTTCTCCACTCAATGTAAGGTCGCTATATTCAAAGCTTGTATAAGATAAGCCATAGCCAAATGGATAAAGCGGGCTATTTGGTATATCAAGATAGGACGAGGTAAAGCGTACACGGTTGTAATCGTCCTCCGGTAGCTTTGGTCTGCCGGTTGTATAGTGATTATAATAGATAGGACACTGACCAAGAACTCGTGGGAATGTCATTGTAATTTTACCGGATGGTACTACATTGCCAAATAGCAAATTAGCAGAAGCATTTCCACCCTCGGTGCCCGGCATCCACATATTTAAAATTGCAGGTGCAGTTTTATCTAGTCTTTCAATTGCAAGAGGTCTGCCTGTGAAAAGAACTACTGCAACATTTTTATTTACTTCAAGTATTCTATCAAGTAGCTTGTATTGAACCTCCGGCAAATCAATGTTAGCACGGCAATTTCCCTCGCCTGAATAGTCCTGATGCTCACCTAAGCAAAGCACTACGCAATCGCAATTTTCAGCAAGAGAGCAAGCCTCGTCAATTAGTGATGTATCCTCGGAATTGTATTCAATGTAACAACCGGGCGCATATTTTACCTTATCGCCAAGAATATTCCTTAAGCCCTCGTATACGGTAACGGTTTCATCTATTTTACCGCCGCATTGCCAGCTTCCGTGTATTGCGCCTGTGTTTGCATTTGGTCCTATTAATGCAACACTGCCTACATCCTTGCTAAGCGGTAAAATACCGTCATTTTTAAGCAGTACAGCACTTTCCTCAGCGCCCTTGCGTGCAAGTGCACGATGCTCCTTTGACAGTTGAATCTTTTTCGCTTCCTCAGGATTTACGGTACGGTAGGAATTATCTAAAGCTCCAAGCTCTTCCTTTAAATCGAGTATTCTTAAAACCGCTTTGTCAATTTGCTCCTCAGTAATCTTGCCCTCAGCCATTAATTCCTTTAGATGCTTTGCATAGCAGCTTGACATCATTTCAATATCAAGAGTTGCTTCCATAGCAAGATATGCAGCTTCCTTTCTATCTTCGGCTGCTCCGTGAACAATTTGCTCCTCAACTGCACTGTAGTCACTGATTACAACTCCGTCAAAGCCCCATTCATCTCTTAAAATATCCTTTACAAGATGCTTATTTCCGACACAGGGTACGCCATCTACAATATTAAAGGCAGTCATTACCATCTTTACGCCTGCATCAACCGCGCTCTTATAGGCTGGCAAATAATATTCACGCAAGGTACGTTCGCTGACATCAACCGTATTATAATCACGGCCTGCCTCGGCTGCACCGTAAGCAGCAAAATGCTTTACGCAAGCGGCAATATTGTATTTGCCCATATCGCCCTGGTAGCCCTGTACTGTTGCTTTTGCCATTTCACCGTTTAGGTATGGGTCCTCGCCGCTTGACTCCATTACTCTTCCCCAGCGTGGGTCACGCACTAAATCAACCATTGGTGCAAAGGTTACGCTTACACCGTCAAGGCTTGCTTCCTTTGCTGCCATACCTGCAAGCTCCTTGGCAAGCTCTCGGTTAAAGGATGCGGCAACGGCTAAATTGATAGGATATAATGTTCTATGTCCGTGAATAACATCCTGCATAAATACAGGCGGTATTTTATTTTTGCTGTTTTTTAAGTAGTAATCGTGTGCTTCAATCATAGTTTCGGCACCGATAAGATTTAGTGATGTGCCTACCTCGAAAACCAAATTTTCATCAAGCTTTAACGCACTGTCAGGTCCTGTTACAACATTGGGCTTTTTTAGTGACGGCACGAAGGTTGCCGTTGTAACCTGCTCGAGATGATAAATCTTTTCATCAAGTGTAAGCTTTGCAAGAATTTCCTTTGTTCTTTGGCTCATTTTTATTTCCTCCTATGACGGTTTCACGCCATTTTAATATGCTTATAATATTCTAGCATATTAAACCAATTATTGTCAAGTGTAATACCATAGAATATGACGTGTAGTGTTACAATTGTTGTGAGACTGCATTATTTGCTAGCATAAAATTTAATATTTCTTGATTATCAAAGCAAATGGTGATATAATTATTTCGAGGTGAGGCTATGGAAATTTACTGTTTAATGGAAAACACTGCGTCAGGTGTCGATTTTTTAAGTGAGCACGGGTTATCGCTTTTTATTGACACAGGTAAGCACAAAATACTTTTCGATATGGGTCAAAGTGACGGATTTTCAGAAAATGCAAAGAAGCTTGGTTTAGATTTAGGCACGGTGGATATCGCCATACTTTCCCACGGGCATTACGACCACGGCGGTGGACTAAAGAAATTTTTAGAGATAAACGACCAAGCGTCTGTATATATGAGCTCGCACGCTTTTGAGCCGCATTATAACGGTACAAGCAAATATATTGGACTTGATGTAGCCTTAAAGGATAGTGGGCGCATAATATTTACTGAAAACACTGTAAATATTGACACAGGTATCACTCTTTTTAGTTGTAATGATAGAAAAAAGGAATTTGATTTAGGCTCATTTGGGCTTACTGTTTTCAGAAATGGCGAACACATCCCCGATGATTTTTACCACGAGCAATACTTACTTATTGAGGAAAATGGGAAAAGGATTTTATTTAGCGGTTGCTCACACAGAGGCATTTTAAATATTGCTTCTTGGTTTAAGGCTGATATAATTATCGGTGGCTTTCATTTTTCCAAATTGCCTCTTGATAATACACTTGATAGCTATGCAAAATATTTAGATAACTTTAACACGAAATATTACACCTGTCACTGCACAGGGGTGGAGCAATATGAGCATATGAAAAAGCATATGAAAAGGCTACATTATATTTCCGGTGGCGAAAAAATTGTGATTTAATAAAAAATGCTCTGAGGTTTATTTGCCTCAGAGTATTTTATAGTTTACAAGAATTACATCATCAGGGATATTTTCGCTTCCTGTCATTTGCGCAAATACCTCTTTGTAGTGAGCCAGCCACTCTTGTTCTGTAGTGGGCTTATATGTATAATCATCTACAAAATTCAAAAGCACTAGCTTGACCTTTTGTATATTTCCAAATGCGCTTTCGTTTAGGATATTTAAAAAGGATAATCTATTGGCTAATTGATAATAAAAATTTATCCACGCATCAAAATTGTCGCTATTATAATATTTTTTCATTACATATTTTAGGGAAGCGTAGATTTTTTCGACGCTTTCCTTGCTTTTTGCCATGCATTTGCTTTCAAGCTCGCTTGTATGCGCCTTTGCCTCAACTATATAAAGTGTTTTTCCGTCCCGACTTAAAGCAATCCCGTCCCACTGAGGCTGACGGTTGGGCCAAAAGCTAAATAGCGCGTTTGCCTCTTTTTTATCTAAGCCAAGCTGTAAATATATAAATTCCTCATTCAGCTGATATTCTCTATATTCGGGTGCTAAGGGAGATAACCAATTAAGACCTTCATTTGCTATCATATGGTCAAGGACCTTACGCATAGCGTCGTCATTAATTACATTTTGTATCCAAAGCTTGCTTCCCTTTGTTCCTCTGCCTATTGATGTATTACTCACACAAATATACTCCTTATTATAGTATGCTTTTATTTTAACACACTTATTATTCTAAAGTCAATAATTCTTGATAATATATGAAATTTATGGTATAATCCTTTATGTACTAAAAAATTAAAGAAAGGAATAAAATGAAAAGGCTTTTATCATTATTTCTTACTATGCTAAAAATTGGCTTATTTACCTTTGGTGGCGGATATGCTATGATAGCGCTTATGGAAAATGAATTTGTGGCTAAAAAGAAATATCTTGAAGGCGACGAGTTTATGGATATTGTAGCAATAGCCGAGTCAACCCCCGGTCCTATTGCCATTAATCTTGCAACCTATATTGGCTACAAGCAAGGAAAATTCTTCGGTTCTCTGCTTGCTACGCTTGGTATGTGTATTCCGTCATTTACGATTATTTATGCTATTTCTCTATTCTTTAACAGATTTTTAGAGCTTGAAATTGTAGCAAGTGCATTTAGGGGCATACAGGTTGGCGTTATTTTTATAATTTTTATGGCAGGCTTAAAAATGCTTAAAAATATGCAAAAAAGCGCTTTTAATATTACCGTTTTAACATTGACCGTTGTAATTTCAGTTGTTTTTAGCATTATGATGGTGGATTTTTCTGCTATATTCTATATACTATTTAGTGGTTTTTTAGGTCTTGTTATCTACCTTTTCAAGTATTTCAAGGAAAAGGGGGATAAAAACAAATGATTTATCTTAAGCTGTTTTTAGCCTTTTTAAAGGTAGGCGCGCTATCCTTTGGCGGTGGTCTTGGAATGATTTCCTTAATACACGACACCTGTGTTGGCTCAGGCTGGCTAACTGAGAGTGAGCTACTTAATATGATAGCAGTGGCAGAGTCAACTCCCGGTCCTATTGCTGTAAATATTGCAACCTTTGTAGGCTCGTCACAGGGCGGATTTTTAGGTGCATTGGTAGCCACGCTTGGCATAGTTTTGCCGTCCTTTATTATAATTTTAATAATTGTCTCCGTTGCTAAAAATCTTTTAAAATATGCAGGAGTTAAGGCTACATTAACGGGTATGCGTCCTGCTATTGTGGGACTTATTGTGTCTGTTACAATTACTATGCTCCTTACACAAATTTTAGATTTAAGGTTTGTTGAAAGCACAGTAAATATTGACTATTTCGGTATTGCGATTTTAGGAATACTTGCTTTAGTTACAATTTTGTACACAAAGCTACGCAAAAAGGCGCTATCCCCCATTTTACTAATTGTAGCCTCGGGAATTTTAGGAATAATATTTTATTAACAAAAAAACTCTGATAGCTTCCATCAGAGTTTTTTGTTATGATACAGATTTAATATTATTTTTTCTCTATGTAATAGTAGGTTGTATAGGTTTCATTTGATGATGCTGTAATTGTTGGAACATCTGTATCAATATAAAACTTGTTATTTTCCTTTAAGTCTAGCTTTTCATATAGCTTTGGACATTTTTGCTTTAAATCGTTTATGCTTTCAAAATAGTTGTTTAGTTGGAACTCATTTTCAACCTTTTTCTCAATCCAACCACCCTCAAAATCAAAGCTTTTTTCCTCAGTGACCTTAGTCTTTACAATTAAATCCTCTTCACTTCCATATGGCAAGTATGAATATTCATAGGTATATTTAGTAATCATTTTGCCAAGCTCTTCCTCGTCGCTAACAGTTGACCTTGTCCAGTAATAATAATATCCGTTGTACTCAACTGAATTTGAGTCTAAATAGTAGGTTCTTCTTAACTCATATGTCGTTTTCTTGGTATATGTAAGTGTCCTTACTGTTTCTACCTCGTCCTCATAATTCATAAATTGCATATTTGAGCCAACATAAAGCACCTCATCGTCCTTAAGCTCAATAAATTTGTTGGTTGTGCCACCATTATTGCTACATGCAAACATAAAAAGTGACATTGTAAGTAAAATTAAAATTGCTAATGTCTTTTTCATAAAATTTCTCCTTTATTCATTATTATTTTTAAGCTCCTCAAGCTTTGCTCTTATGCTTGGGCTATTTTTGGTGAGCTTTTTGATTGATAGGTCTTGTGCCTTGTCGTTTGCTAGTCTTAGGTGATTTTCGCTTTTTGTTAAAGCATCCTTGATTTTTTGCAAATGGTCAATAGATTTATCAATCTCGTCTATTGCGTCCTTAAAGCGATTTGACGCGTCGGTGAAATTTTTTTCAAAGCCCTTTTGGAATGCTATCATTTCACTTTCAAAATTAGTAATATCTATGCTTTGATTTTTAGCTATCATTAATTCTCTTTTATACTCGATTGAATTTTTAGCTGCATTTCTTAAAAGGGTGATTATCGGAATAAAGAATTGCGGACGGATAACATACATTTTAGGGTATTTATATGACACATCTACAATGCCTGAATTGTAAAGCTCGCTATCACTTTCCAGCATAGACACAAGCACTGCGTATTCGCAATTCTTCTCTCGTCTATCCTTGTCAAGCTCCTTGAAAAAGTCCTCGTTTTTCTTTTTGGTGGCAGTTGTATCCATTTGGTTTTTCATTTCAAACATAATTGAAATATATTCAACGCCGTCCTCTGAAAAATCCTTGAAAATATAGTCGCCCTTGCTTCCTGTTTTTGCGTCGTTATCCTTTTCAAAATATGCGCCGGTAAAGCCTGTTGCTCTTAGCCTGTTAAACTCAATTTCACAATGCTGTTCAAGTGTTTCGCCAAGCATTTTTGTTGATTGGTGGGACTTTAAATCCTTATAATATTCGATTGTTTCGTCCTTTTGCTTTAGCTCAAGCCGGTGACTTTCCTTTAAGGACTTTTCCTTAAGCTCTGCTTCATATTTTGTTTTATTTAATTCTTCCTTAAGGCTGGCAATTTCCTCGTCCTTGCCTTTTAATGAATTAACCTTGTCTAGCTGAGCATTTGCTTTTTCTTGCTTTAATTCGCTTTCCAGCTCTAATATTTTCTGTTGCTGTTCGGCAAGCGATAATTGAATTTCTTTTTCATTGCTCTTTTTTAATGCTTCAAGCTCCTTTTTTAATCTATCAACCTCGGCTTGTTGCTCAATTTCCAATTTTTCTATGCTATGCGCCATTTCGTTTGCAAAATGCTTTTTATGCTCCTCTAGCTCCCTGCTAAATTCCTCGTTGCGAACATTTTTTAAAATTTCGGCATAGCCACTTTCGTCTATTTGAAATATTTCCCCACATTTTGGGCATTTAATTTCCTTCATTTTTATCTCTCTTTACATTTTAAATTCTATTGTAAATTCCTTTTGCTCCTTAGGCAATATATAATCAAGCATATATACATTATGTGCGCCACCTATGTGAGCCTTTACCTCTTTTACACTGATTTTTGGCGCTATACCATATGCGTTTACAAGGCTAACATCGTCAATTACAGCCACGCTTCCCTCAATTTTCGGCTCGATTAAGGAAATGAAGCGCTCAATCTTTTCAACATCCTTAGTTAAGTAAAATTTGTCGGTAAGTGTTATTTTTGAGTCCTCAAAATCAAAGCTTCGCTGTAGGCTGTTTATAAAATCAACACCGTAGCCTGCTTTAATATCCATTGTGGCAATTTCATTATCCCAATCATAATGTACTATAACATCGTCACGGCGAATTCCGTCCTCGGTTATTCCGTCAAGGATTGGAAGATTGTGAGCATATGCGCTTGGATGGAAGAATGTATATCTTCTGTCAGTATGGTAGCCGTCCTCGTAGGGTCCTGCGCCAATGTCACAAATTATTTGCTTTCCGTTTCTTGCAATAATAAATGTACCTACATCAATATGGTTGTGGCTTTCTCCGTTATTGCCGCCCTTACAAGCAAAGCCATAGTTATCTGTGCGCTTTATTAGATATGCAGAATCCTCCACACTGTATGTAATATTAATCGCCATTTTATCGGTGAAGTTATCCTCGCTATGATAGATAACGGAGCGAAGCGCAAAATTGAAGTGGGTATTATCGTAAACCACCTGTCCTAATTCCTTAGGTAATCTTTCAATCTCGTCACCGTAAACCGTGCGAAGCATTTGATGTAGTCCTATAAAATATTTTTGCTTTACACTGCTATCGCTAAAGGTGACTAAAACATCCTTAAGTAAAAATGTCTTTTGTAGGAACTTTGAAATTTCCTTGATTTTTGGATTTTTAAACCAATCAACCTCGCCATTTGTTATTTCTCTTTCAAGCATTGCATAGCTTGCAAAGAAGCCAAAGCCAAAATACCAATAGCCAACGCCCTCAACGCACATACCGTCGTTTTTGTAGCTTGCAAGATAACATTCCATTGATTTATGTAATCTCTCTTGATTTTCAAAGAATGCATCTGGGTCCTCGTATATAAGCGTACCACCAACTGCGCCTGCGCAAACTGCTGTCCAGTTATTATCGTGGCTCTCCCAGAAAAATTTTCTGGTTTTATATGGGTCTATAATATGTCTTTTAATTTCGTGACTGATTCTATCCTGTAAAAGCCTTGGAAAACGGTCCTTAAATAGGTTCTTTACCTCAGCTAACGCAAAGCCTGCTGAGGCTGCAAAAATGTCAATTAGTCCGTTGTCGAAATCCTTAGGTGTTTTGCCATAATAATACTCTGTATAGTGTCCAAGCGGCGCCCAAGCATATTCATTCAGGTATGCCCAAACTATCTTTAAAAGATTATTATAATATTCCTCGTTTTCCGGATAAATAAGTGCCATTAAGGCTGCGGACTGTAGGTGGTCAAACTGTAATCTCCAAAGTCCATTGTCGTTATTATTTAATATTTCCTCAGCAGAATGGGCGCGTGGCTCAACAGTAAATGCTTTTTCGTAAAGCTCCTTAATTTCCTTTCTGTGCCAAGCAAATTCGTCGCTGTTTCTTACTTTTTCCCACAACTTTTTATCAAGTGCAAAATCTAACATAACTAACTCCTTGTTTATAAACGCTGACTATATTTTACCATACTGTGTAGTGAATTGCAATTGAATAGCGCAAAAAATCACCGATTGCTCGGTGATTTTTTTATTTCGCTACTGTGTTAAATGTAAACGGTGTTGCGTATTCGTTGCAACCGCCATTATCAATATATATTATCTTGCTTCCATCATATACAAATGCACACATTACAAGTGATTTTTCGTAATGAGCAGATGTGAAGCCAGATAAAACAAAGTCAAAACCTGCATATTCACTACTGATTTGAGCAACAATTGTTTTATCGTTTATTGCAGTTAGGTCACTATTAACCGTTTGATACTGTGTTGTGCCGTCTGCTACAATAGCGGCAGTTACACCGAACGTAAGTGCTTTATCTGTTCTTTCGTTAAATACCTTTAAGGATTCTTGATTGATTGTGTAGCCCACACAAATTCTATCGCCGTCAATCTTTGCAGAGTAGCCGACAAATTCCATAATTGGCGTGTAGGTGGCAAGCGTTGACGTTTGAGCACATATTGTACATACGCCTTGGTCAAAGGAGTTTTCAATAACCGACGTAAACACGTACTGACTTTCGCCCGCTTGGTGATTTCCGTTATTGAAGGCATCACATACGCTGTAACCGTAAACGAAATACTTTCCTGTTTTGTCAGAAAGCTCATTATAGTCAGCATTGGATATCATAGTAAGAGACGTTACGTAATCGTTACCGCCCGAATTCTTTGCGCTGGTCATAAACGCATTAGCTTCATCAATACCGCCTGTGTAGAAAACGGTTGTAATGTTAGGTGAATTCTTAAATGAGTTGATTTTAATGTTAGTAAGCGTTCCCGGAATGTAAAGCGTCGTAAGATTTTTACAATTCATAAAGAAGTCGTAATAGCCGCAATCAGACACGCTTTCACCAAGACGTGCTGTGGTTAAGGATGAGCAACCGTTAAAGCAAGCTGTACCAATAGTAATAACACTGTTTGGAAGCACTAAGTTCGGACCTAACGACGAGCAATTCATAAAGGCTTTTCCTGCGAATTGATTTAACATATACAGGTCCTCAAAATTAACGTATTTTAATTTGTCCGATCCCATAAACGCATCTCCCTGAATTGCAACGGTATCAATTCTTAAAAATACGTATTCAAGGATATTACCGCTATTATTAAACAAGCATTGCATACAGTTTACGGGCTTTCCTAACAGATGATCACCCTTCGTTGATGACGTTACCACAACGTCGTCGTCCATAATGTTAAATACAACGATAGATTTATCATCATAAGTAACGTCGTTTACCGTAATGAATACGTCGTCAATTTGATAGCATTGTACACCGTGTATAGTACCGCCGCCCCAACCGGTAACCTTGTAATCTACCTTATCGTTTCCCGTAATACCCATATCGGCACGAATAGATTTAATTGCACCCGTATTGTCCTTGTACCAAATAAGTGCATTACCGTCAGCATCGAACAATGCACATTCCGTACCGTCTGAAAGCGTAACCTTTTTATTAAGGTCAACCTTACCGCTATGAACAGAATCTGCCGATACCGCAAATACAAGCACTAAAGCAAGCATAAGCGTCATAATAATTGCTAAAAAAATTCTCTTTTTCATTTTGGTTTCTCCCTATAAAGTTATTAAATGGAGTTTTTTATGTACTTGACATTTCTCCAATTTCATTGTACAATATGTATAAGAAAATTTGCAATAGATTTTTTTATTGTATGAAATGGACTTTTTTACTGTTTAGAGGTAAAAAAATGGCAAGAGTTTTACGATATAATGATGACTGTAATTTAATTTTCAATGATAAAAAATCCGATGAATTTCCCTTGCTCATAAATACAAGTGGTTATTATGAAGCAACTTTACCGTTTGAGACGTACAATTCAATAGGCAGAAATGATTATTATCTGATGTATATTACAAATGGACAAATAAACTTTGAAATTGATGATAGTTTGCATATTGCAAAGTGTGGCGATTTTGTTATTTTTCCGCCAAATCACAAATACAAATATGCAGCAAATCCGCCTACGTATTATTTGTACGTACACTTTACGGGCTCATATGCCGATAGATTTTTAAAAGAATGCGGATTTAACGATTTGCCTTGTATCATTAGCGGTGAGTTCAGTACGGAAATGCAAAGCAAGTTTAACAAGTTAATTGATACGTTTTTATATAATGAGCCACTTGCTATTCAAAATTGTGCTTCCGTTTTACAGGAAATTATTCTTGATATTGCTATGGGTGAATTAGACAAACGGGATAATTCTCCGTTAAAAAATTCCCTTAAATACATACATGATTTTTATACAGGCAAAATTGACATTCCCTATCTTGCAAAAATTGAAAATTTAAGTAATTCAAGGTACGTTACAAATTTTAAAAAGCAGACGGGAAAATCGCCAAATGAGTATATTATTGATTTACGGCTTCAACTTGCAAAAAGTCTGCTTGAAAATACCAATATGTCAATAAAGCAAATCAGCGAAAGGGTTGGCTATACTGACCAATACTTCTTTAGCAGATTATTTAAAAAGCATATAGGCGTTTCGCCTCAAAAATACAGAAAGGAAAAGTTATTATGATTGATTTTACAAAATCTATTTTCGAAAACAGAAAAATTAAGGGCTCACCGCTTTTAGTAGCCCACAGAGGTGTTTGTGGGGCAAATATCCCTTGCAACTCTATTGCTGCATATAAGATTGCGCTATCACAGGGGGCTGATGTGGTTGAAATTGATGTTTCAAAATCTAAGGATGGCAGG
>JAGAJV010000200.1 GCA_017625915.1 Clostridia bacterium | reverse complement strand
TAAAGGGAGCTTTTGCCTGCATTTGGCTTGCCTATAATTGCAGTTTTTATGCCCTCGCTAACTGCACGACCTGCCTTGTAGCTCTTTTTTAGAGAGGAAACTGATAGATAAACAGAATTTAGTGTATCAACCATTTCTTGTCTTGTGTTATCCTCAATATCCTCGTCGGGATAATCTATGGTGGCATATGAACGGGTAATTAAGGAAATAATCTTTTCTCTAATCTCACCGATTTTGCTGGATAAAACACCTCTTGCAGTTGATGAGGAAAGACGCAATTGATAATCAGTTTTAGCATCAATTACATTTCCAACTGCCTCAGCTCTTGATAGTGTCAATTTTCCATTTAGATATGCACGCTTTGTAAACTCACCGGCACCTGCCAAAACAGCACCGCTTGATAGCACGCTTTCAAGGACGGCTCTTGTAGCATAAATACCGCCGTGACAGCAAATTTCGCACACATCCTCCCCCGTATATGAGTTAGGAGCTTTAAAATAGGTTAGTGTGCCATCGTCAATAATATCGCCATCACGCAGAATACTGCCATAATAGCAATATCTGGGCTTTATATCCTTGGCAGTAGCTTTGAAAACACGCAAAGCCACATTTAAGGCTTCGTCGCCACTTATTCTTATCATAGCAACTCCACCCTTTCCGTATGCAGTGGAAATTGCAGCTATTGTTTTATTGTTTAGCATTTTAACCTCTTATTTCTTCTCAATAATGAAAAAGTATGGTGAAGTAGGTGAATTTACAATTTGAAATTTTGAAATGCTCATTTCAAATCGACTAACGGTTTTAAAGTATTCCTCAAGCTCTAAGCCCTCTAAGTAGCCCTCCTCGTGTCCGGGGTAAACCGCAATTAGTAAAATTCCGTTATTATCAAGCATTTCAATAGCGTTTTTAACAGCAGGCAAGGTGGTTTCGCGCTTGGTGGTTAGCGCCTTATTGCCACTGCCCGGCATATAGCCAAGATTGAACATTCCTGCCTTGATTTTTTCGCTTATGTAATTTTTTGCGTTATGGTGGGAGTCGTGAATTAAAATACAGTTATTAGGACAATTTTCCTTTTCTAATGTTTCTTTAGTGCTTATAAGCGCCTTTTCTTGAATGTCGAAGGCGTACACCTTGCCATTTTCACCAACTGTATTTGAAAGGAAAGCAGTATCGTGTCCGTTTCCCATTGTAAAATCTGCGCAAATATCTCCCTCTTTTAAGTGAGACAAAATAAAAAATTTATGTAAAGATAGTAGGTCTGTCATGCTTGCTCCTTTGTTGCTTTAGGGTGTAGGATGTAGGAATCGCTTCCTTCAGTTATTTTATTATATCTTTTGTGCGTTTAAATGTCAAGTATTTATATATTTATCTTGACAAAATAAATAGTTAGTGCTAAAATATATGCGTTTAAAATATTACCATTTAGTCGAAAGGAAACGAAAACTATGAAATGGACATCACTAAACGACTTAAGAGAAAAATATCTTTCATTCTTTGAATCAAAGGGACATCTTCGCTTAAATAGCTTTCCGCTAGTGCCACAAAACGATAAGTCACTTTTGCTTATCAACTCAGGTATGGCGCCAATGAAGAAGTTCTTTACAGGCGAGGTAATTCCACCAAGAAATAGAGTAACAACCTGCCAAAAGTGCATAAGAACACCTGACCTTGAAAGAGTAGGACATACTGCCCGTCACGGTACATTTTTTGAAATGCTTGGTAACTTCTCATTTGGTGATTACTTTAAGGAGGAGGCAATAGCTTGGGCTTGGGAGTTTTTAACAGTAACACTTGAAATTCCAGCCGAACTGCTTTGGCCATCTATTTATGAAAATGACGAGGAAGCATACGATATTTGGGTGAACAAAATCGGCGTAAATCCTGCACATGTTGTTCGTCTTGGCAAGGCGGATAACTTCTGGGAGCACGGTAGCGGTCCTTGCGGTCCTTGCTCTGAAATCTATTTCGATAGAGGCATTGAGCGTGGCTGTGGCTCACCTGACTGTAAGCCCGGCTGTGATTGCGACAGATTTATGGAAATCTGGAACAATGTGTTCTCACAATTCAATAACGATGGCAAGGGTAACTATACAGAGCTTGCCCAAAAGAATATTGATACAGGTATGGGCCTTGAGCGCCTTGCTTGTGTTATGCAGAATGTTGAAAATATGTTCGAGGTTGACTCTGTAAGAAAAATTCTTGACAAGGTATGCGAAATCTCGGGCAAAAAGTATGGTGACGATACAAATAACGATATTTCAATCCGTGTCGTAACCGACCATACAAGAAGCGCTATGTTTATGATTTCTGACGGCGTTATTCCATCAAACGAGGGCAGAGGCTATGTGCTTCGTCGTATTATCCGTCGTGCTTGCCGTCACGGTAAGCTGCTTGGCATTAATCACCCATTCCTGGTTGATATGTGCACCGTTGCAATCGGCGAAAGCTGTGATGCTTATACAGAGCTTAGCGAAAAGGCTGACTACATAAAGAAGGTATTATCTCTTGAGGAAGAGCGCTTTGATGCAACAATTGATGCAGGACTTGCAATTCTTGACGATATAATCGCAAAGGCAAGGGCTGAGGGCAAAAATGTAATTGAGGGCGCTGATGCATTCAAGCTATACGATACCTTCGGCTTCCCAATTGACTTAACCCGTGAAATTGCCGAGGAAAACGGATTTTCTACAGATATGGACACCTTTAACGCGCTTATGCAGGAGCAAAAGCAAAGAGCAAGAAATGCAAGAGCGAATATCAGCGGCTGGAGCGACAAGGCTAAATCCTTTGATATTGCAAAAACTAACTTTGTTGGCTATACACAGTATGAGTGTGAGGGCAAGGTGCTTGCAATTTTAGACGAAAACGGCGAAAGCGTTGACAATATCAGCGAGGGCGAATGCTCAATTATCCTTGATACAACTACCTTCTATGGCGAGGGTGGCGGTCAGGTAGGCGACACAGGCTCAATAGCAAATGATAACTGCGAAATCACTGTAAGCGATACTAAAAAGAGCGACGGCGTATATATCCATATGTGTACAGTTGAGTCTGGTAGGATTTCCGTTGGCGACACTGTAAAATGCTCCGTTGATGTAGCAAGACGCGAGGCTATTAAGAGAAATCACTCGGCTGTTCATATGCTTCAAGCGGCGCTTCGTTCTGTGCTTGGCACACACGTAGAGCAGGCAGGCTCTTATGTTGACGAAAAGATTGGTCGCTTTGACTTTACACACTTTGCAGCACTAACAGCTGAGGAAATTAACAAGGTTGAAGCGCTTGTAAACTATCAGATTTTACTTGGCACACCTGTTGATACAATTGAAACAGACATTGAAACAGCACGCAAAAACGGAGCTATGGCTCTCTTTGGTGAGAAATACGGTAGCGTTGTTCGTATGGTTAAAATGGGCGATTTCTCCGTTGAGCTTTGTGGCGGAACTCACCTGGATAACACTGCTAAGGCAGGTCTATTCAAGATTGTAACAGAAATCGGCGTTGCAGCAGGCGTTCGTAGAATTGAGGTTGTAACAGGCCTTGGCGTGCTAAACCTTTTAGGTGAAAAGCAAAGCCTGATAGAAAGCACTGCTAAGGAGCTAAAGGTACAAAATATAAACGATATTGCAAAGCGCGCATCATCACTTCAAGACGAGGTTAGAGCATTAAAGCGCGAGATTGATGCTCTTAACTCTAAAATGGCAGGCTCAAGAGTAAATGAGCTGCTTGAAAATGCTAAAAAGGTTGGAGATGTGTCTGTAATTACAGCAGATTTAAAGGATATGGCAATTGATGCTGTTCGTTCCCTTGGCGATGCAATTAAGGACAAAAACCCTTTAGCTGTGGCTGTATTTGCTATCCATTCGGGCGAAAAGCTTAACTTTATCGCAGTATGCGGTAAGGAAGCAGTAGCAAAGGGCGCACACGCAGGTAACATTCTTCGTGAGGTAAGCGCCGTAACAGGCGGTAAGGGCGGCGGACGCCCCGATAGCGCTATGAGCGGCGGTAAGGATATTTTCAAAATCAGCGAGGCACTTGCACTTGTTGAAACGCTAATTAAATAATTACGAAAGGCTCCCTCCGACACTAACTAAATAAAATCAATAAACTGGCTTCGGTCAGTTTATTTTTGTATCATGGGCTCCTTCCGGGAGGGAGCTGGCGCCGAAGGCGACTGAGGGAGAGTGCGTTGCAATAGAATTGGTAAGAAGCTAAAGCTACATAGGCTCCTTTCGACACTAATTAAAAAATAATAAACCGCCTTCGGACAGTTTGTTTTTGTGCATATTGTATAAAAAAGACATAATATATTTGTCTAACTTGCCAAGTTGACTTTATATACAATTCATGGTAAAATTAATATGTATAAGTCTCTAGACTATATAAAAATCAAAAGGAGAATTGAAAACATGAAAAAGAAACTTTTAGTTTTCTGCGTGCTTGCTATGGCAATTATGTGCCTATTTGCTATTTCAGTAAGCGCAGCTTCAACTGAGGCTATTGATGGTGTTACATATTATCTAAATAATGGTTCAGCATCAGTAACAAACGCAAACAAGAGCTGTACTCTTGAAACTGTAATTATTCCTGAAACAGTTACAGGTGCAGACGGAACAGAATACACCGTTAAGGAAATTAACACTCAAGCTTTCCAAAGCAACACTTCAATCAAGTATGTGTCTATTCCGGCAACTGTAACAAAAGTTGGTCAACAAGCATTCCAAAGCTGTACAAATCTTGTATTTGTAGATTTTAACGATAATGCAAATGCTATGTCTTGGCCAGGTTGTGGAGTATTTGATAACTGCAAATCACTAAAGGCAATTTCCTTACCAGATGGACTTGCAAAAATTCCTGACCAATGCTTTAGAAATTGCGCAGAGCTTACAGCAGTTTATCTACCATCATCACTACAATGGATTTCGGGAAATAAAGGCGATGACGGAGCAGGCTTCTACAATAATGCAAAAATGTATTTTGTTCAAGATTCATTTGATGTTGTAGATAAGAATGGTAACTTCTACACTGCAGATACCTTTGAAGCACCAGCAAAGCCAGCTATTTACTATTTCCCATCAGGACTTTTATACCTATGCGGACATCATAACCGTAACAGTAGCCATTCAATGGATGCTAATGGTATGGTAGCTAATACTGGTTTGGATGACCTTGCAATTACAAATTGCAAAAATCTTAACTCCATATTAGTGTTGCCAGAAGGCTTCACAGGCTTTGATGATGTGGCAAATAAAGGAAACGCCGACCAACGAGGAGATACCGTAGGTAGTGGTTTAATTAGAAACTGTGCAACAAAGGAAAATCCAATTACAGTTGTGTTTATGGGTAAAATTGACCGTGTTTCTATGGATAGAAAAAGTGGTGGCACACAATATATGACTTATGTATTTGCGAATGAGGCAAATACAGACTTCGAAAACACAAAGATCGGTACTTGGTACAATACATCTGATAGTGGCTATCAAAACCAAAACGAAATGTACGTAGTATTCTGCCATGCGAATAACGGCGAGGGTGCGAAATACAAGGTTAGCTTTGTAGGACAAGAGGGTAACACTGTATATCCTGTACTAACAAGCGAGCTCCAAGATGGTGCTACAATTCATATGGTAAGCCCGGCTAATAATGTGCTTGTAGCTGAGCCTGATTGTGTAACAGATAGACTTACAAACACATTCTGCTTCTGTGGTAAGGCTATTGATGTAAATAAGGCTGAGGAGGGTACAGCTCTCGGTCACGAATTTGACCTTGAAAAGGGCGCGACAAAGTTTAACATTGTATATGCAAACTATCTAGCAAACGGCACACTTAATATTAAGTGTGCAAGATGTGAGGAATGTAATGGCAGTGATGTTGACCCAATTATCTCATCCTTCAAGGGCTTCTCAACAAAGGAAGAGGGTAGCGGTTTAACATTCGGTTACACACTCGACCTAGAGGCAATCAAGGAATACGAAGCAGTTAATGGTAAGACACTTGAATTTGGCTTTGTAGTAGCAGTTCAAGCGTTCTTAGGCGATAATGCACCGCTTGACAAGGACGGTAATGCTGCAAGCGATAAAGTAATTAAGGCTTCAATTACAAGCGAAAATTACACATACACAGGTGCTGATTTCAGACTAACAGGCAACTGGGATGGCACAGCTAATGTAAATGGCGAGGAAGTAGCTGTTAAGGACATTAAGTTCTATATGGCAGGATATATTCTTGATGGCACAAGCGTTATTTATATTAACGACGGCGCAACAAGCGATAAGGCTGACGCAGTTAGCTATAACCAATTCGCAGTAGTTGAGGAAGCTCCTGTAGAATAATTCAACAACAAAACCAACGAGCAATCGTTGGTTTTTTGTTTGGCGTTTTGCATAAAATTTATATTATAAAATTGTATATTTTGCTCAGTTGACTTTTTTAGTATATTATGGTAAAATTAATATGTATAGGTATCTACACTATATAATTATTTCGAAAAGGAGTAAAACAATGAAAAAGAAAATTTTCTTAATGCTTGTTATGACAGTAATGCTCGTTCTTGCACTTACAGTTGCGGTATCGGCTGACTCTGTACATACAGGCAAGGTTGACCTTAACCAAAAGGTTACACTTTCAGATGGCACAGAATGTGCATTATTCGACGCAGATGGCGACGCACTTATTTGGTACAAAGACGCAAACGGTGCGTTACAATCAATCAAAGCACAGGATGAAAGAGTTTTATTCTACTGTACCTATCAATTTGGTGTGGGTAATTCAGTAGTGGGCTCTGTTACTGTTTATGAAATTAGCAAAATTGAAATTGCACTTGAAAGCGGTACACTTCCTTGCAGTAGCATTGTAGTATTTAATATCATGGATGATGACGTTTTATCAAATGCAGGTGGTAGCCGTTTAAATAACCCTGTTAACTGTATTAGAAGCAATACGTTTATCAATTCCACAAATCTTGAATACGCATTTTTAAGACTTGACACCGGTGCTATTCAAGCATCAGCATTCCAAGGTTGCTCAAATCTTAAGTACGTTAACCTTGAACACTTAACTGAGCTTAGACAATTTGGCGGTGGCTCTTGCTTTAATAACTGTAAGTCATTTATGGTTGGTGAGGTTCTTGACCTTTCAAACACAAAACTTTGTGCAATTTTAGGAACAGGAACGTTCAACAACGTAAAACTTAAAGGTATTATCTTACCAAACACTGTAACAGATTTAGGTGACTGGAACTTGCAAGGTATGAGCTTAGAATCATTTGTAGTTCCAACAGGTGTTACAAAAATAAGCGGTTCAACCTTTAACGATACCAAAACACTTAAAACTATTTACATCAATAACACCTTAACCAGCATAAGCGACAGAGCATTTAACAATACAGGTCTTGAAAAGATTTTCTACGTTGGTACACTTGACCAACTTAACACATTATTGGCTAAAGCAAGTAAGACAAGTAACGATCCTTTCTGGGCGGTTGTTGGTGAAAACAATGCGAACGTAATTTCATATGCTGATTATAAAAACCTTGAAGACAAGAGCGGTAAGTATGTAGTTTATAACTACAATTACTGTGAAGCTTATAATAAGAGCATTCACGAGCTTGACCCGGAAAAGTCAAATGCTTGTGCAGGCGTATGTGGTCTTTGTGGCGAGACAGAACTCGCTCCCAACCCAGTACACGATTATGTAACAACAATCGTATATACAAATTATCTTGCAAAGGGTACAAAGACACAAACCTGTCAAAATCCGGGCTGCGCTCATAATACAGCTCCTTATGAAACAAGTGCAAATGCAATTATTGCTTCCTTCAAGGGCTTCTCAACAAAGGAAATTGGTAACGGTCTGACATTCGGCTACACACTTAACCTAGAGGCTATCGAGGAATACGAGGCTGTAAGTGGCAAGACACTTGAATTTGGCTTTGTAGTAGCAGTTCAAGCGTTCTTAGGCGATAATGCACCGCTTGACAAGGACGGTAATGCTGCAAGCAATAATGTTATTAAGGCATCGCTTACAAGCGATAAGTACACATATACAGGTGCAGACTTCAGACTAACAAGTGCTTCTTGGGACGGCACAGCTAATATAAACGGTGTTGAAACAGCACTTAAGGACATTAAGTTCTATATGGCAGGCTACATTATTGACGGTGCAAGCGTAATTTATATTAACGACGGCGCAACAGGTAACTCAGCAGATGCATATTCATATAGAGATATTGCAGGCACTGAGGTAATTCCTGAGGAAACACCGGCTGAATAATAAGCAATAAAACCAACGAGCAATCGTTGGTTTTTTGTTTGGCGTTTTGCATAAAATTTATATTATAAAATTGTATATTTTGCTCAGTTGACTTTTTTAGTATATTATGGTAAAATTAATATGTAT
>JAGAJV010000199.1 GCA_017625915.1 Clostridia bacterium | reverse complement strand
TTTTTAAACATTCTGCTGAAGTATAATGCATCTTCAATGCCACATAATTTAGCAATTTCAGAAATACTATAATCGGTGTTTATTAATAAATGGGAACTTTTATCTATGATTAACTCTGCGTAATATTCTTGAGGAGAAACACCTAAGTTTTTCTTAAAAAGCTTTATAAAATAAAATTTGCTTATGCCACAAAGTTTTGACAGTTCTTCGTTGGAACGTCTTATATGACATTCGGACTTCATAATTTGAATGGCTTTATATAGTTTTGATTTCTTTCCTTCTTGGCTGATAAGTTTCATTATGCGAGCGATAATCGATATCAGCTCGCCATTTAATAATAGCTCTGCCATTTCCTCCTCGTTCTGTAAACCGCTCCATAAGCTGTGGCAAAAATGCTCAAATTCCGGGAAAACTCCTATATGGTACGAGCGCTCCTTGAAAAAGGAAAGCATTTTTTCCACTTCGCTACCTGTAAAAAGAATCCAATAGTGCGTTGTTTTTTCTCCGTTTATCGTATATATCTGCGGTTCATTGGGTCTAAATAAGCAAATATCTCCACTTGTAAGATTGTATTTTTTGCCATTTTCGTGTATAGTGAGAGTACCGTACGCAACGTAAATAAGCTGATAGTCGGGTCTGCCGCTTTTACGACGAATGGATAATTTTGAGTGGTCCGCACAATACCCAAAATCATTAATATATATAAATCTATCGGTTTCGGTATGCTTTTCTCCATTTGATTTTCCTGAATAATAGTATGCTTTACCAGTATAATTGTACATTTTTATCACCCCTCATTAAATATTATACCACAAAAAAGCACTTTTGTCCATATCTTACCAAAAAATCATATTGATTTTACTACTGCTTAATGCTATAATCGAGTTGTGAAGCAAGATATATAAATTTGTCATTTGATATGTAATGTGTAAACACAAAGCCCTTATATTTTGCAATTTGCTAAATGAAGGAAAGGAGAGTTCATAGAAATGATAATACCAAGGTCTGAACATCCAAATCCACAATTTGAAAGAGAAAACTGGGTTAATTTAAACGGAGAATGGGAATTTGAGCTTGACCGCGGTGTTAGCGGTCGTGATAGAAAATTTTACGAAAGAGAGCATCTTGACTCTAAAATCATAGTTCCATTCTGCCCTGAAAGCGTTCTTTCCGGTATCGGTAACACAGATTATCTTAACTGTGTTTGGTATCTTAAGAAAGTAAAAATCAAAAAGTGCAACAAAAGAGTAATTTTGCACTTTGGTGCAGTTGACTACGAAAGCTATATTTATGTTAACCACAAAGAGGTTTATCACAATATAGGTGGATATGTTGGCTTTGACATTGATATAACCGACCATGTGGAAATGGGCAAGGAAAATATAATTATCGTCTGTGCCATTGACGGACATCCAAACGGAAAAGCATCGGGTAAGCAAAGTGAAAATTACTATTCTATTGAATGCTGTTACACTCGTACAACAGGCATTTGGCAAACAGTATGGCTTGAATATGTTGAGCAAAGCTGCATAAAGAGCGTAAAATACTATACATCAATTGAACAAAAAAATGTTCAGATTGAAGTTGAAACGGTTGGTAGCGCTCGGCTTACAGTAAAGGCAACCTACAAGGGCAAGGAAATGGGTAAAATCTCACTTAAGCTACAGCCCGGTATTAGCCGTGTAACCCTACCTCTTGCAGAGCTTCATCTTTGGGAAGCAGGACACGGAAGACTTTACGACCTTGAGTTTACATACGGTAAGGATAAGGTAAAGAGCTATTTCGGTATTCGTACAACATCCTTTGATAATAAGAACTATTTATTAAACGGAAAGCCGTTCTTCCTATGCACAGTTCTTGACCAAGGCTTTTATAAAAAGGGTATTTATACTGCTGAAACAGAAGAAGAGCTTGTAAGAGATATTTATCTATCCCTTGATGCAGGCTTTAACGGAGCAAGACTCCACCAAAAGGTATTTGAAAAGAGATTTTTGTATTATTGCGACAGACTTGGCTACCTTGTCCTTGGAGAATCTGCAAATGCTCACCTTGATTATTCGGACATGAATCAGCTTGCACCATTTCTCCTCGAGTGGCAAAGAGAGGTAAATCGTGATTTCAACCATCCATCAATAAT
The DNA here is from genome assembly GCA_017625915.1 of Clostridia bacterium. Classification (GTDB taxonomy): domain Bacteria; phylum Bacillota; class Clostridia; order Oscillospirales; family CAG-272; genus RGIG2000. The sequence continues at coordinate 2,411 of JAGAJV010000199.1, read as the reverse complement.
TGGCTGGTGCCCTCTTAATGAAACCTGGGATTGGGGTAACAGACATCAAAATGATGATTTCGTAAGGGCAATGTATTATTCAACAAAAGCCATGGACACAACTCGTCCGTGTATCGGCACAAGTGGTAATTATCAGGTTGCTTCCGATATTTACGACCTTCACGATTACATACAGGACGTGAATGAATTTGAGAACATTTATCTTGCTAAAACTCAAGAAGAAATGCTTGAAAATTATGACAAAAATCACAGCGGTGTGTCAAAGTATCAAAAATCAACTGATTACTGTAATATGGCGTTGTTTCTTAGTGAATACGGCGGTATAAGATGGGATGTTGACGGAGTTGAAGGCGGATGGGGGTACGGAAATGCACCGAAAACAGAAGAGGAGTTTTTCAAAAGATTTGAAGGCTTGACAATGGCACTTATAAATTGCCCTTATGTATGTGGCTTTTGTTATACTCAGCTATATGATATAGAGCAAGAGGTAAACGGTTTATACACTTATGAAAGAAAGCCTAAATTTGATCTGAATAAAATCAAATCAATTATACAGGCGAAAAGAAAGCGCTGATCAAACATCTTATGATTAATTAGCTATTTAATGGGAAAATCAATGCGTTTATTAAATAGTTTTTTAGTAAAAATAATTTGAAAAGGAGAAATTAAAATGAAAAAGAAAATTTTTCTAATCACTGCAATGGTAGCTTTGCTTGTTTGCGTTTCCGCTATTTCGGTTAGCGCAGCAAACGAAGTAACGCTGGTTGGCGGAGAAAAGGCTGACTTTGAAACCGTTTTTAAGGTGAACGATAACAATGTTGTGACAGGCTATAACACAGGCTACAACAATAACAGTATGACAGATGTTATTTTCCCTGACTACCTTGCAGGAATTGAGTGCAACGGACTTTTCGGCAAATATGCAAATCCGGCATCTACAACCATTAAAACTCTTACATTTGAGGCAACAGACGAGTTTTTTATCAGTGGTGATAACATTTTTACGGGAATTTCGGTTACAAAGGTAACATTTAATCCTAATTGCGTGGTAGAAATTAGAAAAGGCAGCTTTTCGGGCTGTACAAATCTTACGGAAATAACCTTTCCAAAGTTTAGAAAGCTAGCATCCAACGCTTTCGCAAACTGTTCTAATATGATAGCTACAAACGAGCTTGTTTTTGCAGAGGGTATGACTGAAATCGGCGCAGATGCATTTCATGACTGTAGTAGTCTTAGTGGAACGATTGTTTTTCCCTCAACTCTTACAACTATAAAAGAAGAAGCCTTTAATGGTACAAGTATTACAGGTGTTGATTTTAGTAGATGTGTTGACTTGGTCAACCTTGATAAAGCGATATTTGCTAACTGCGATTCACTTACGACCATTGATATGAGCGCTTGCGTTAATTTAACGAGCTTAGGCAATGGCTTTGCTGAAAACTGTGATGAATTGACACAAGTAATTTTGCCACCAAATTTGGAAACGATTAATGAAAAGGGCTTTGCTTGGTGCTGCAAATTGCAATCAATGGTAATCCCTGCATCCTGCACACTAATAGACGTTGAGGCATTCCAATATGCAAGAAGAGGTCAGGAATTACAAGTATTCACGCTTTATATCCAAGGAAACGTTAATTTTGATACAAGCCGATACAGTGTATTCAATAGCTCAAGCGCTAAGGTTGAATTTGTTTTGATTGGAGAAAATATAACAGCCGAGAGCTTTATAGCTGCAAATACATATTCACATGTTACAGGTGCTACGATAGTAGACTATGTGGCTGGCGAAAATCCTTGGACTTATGTTCCGGGTCAAACCATTTCAAGCCATACAATTGTCACTAACTATTGTAGAGCACTTGCATTGATGGGTGAGCACAATAGCGAAGACAATCCGTGTGTAATTAACTGTAGTGTTTGTGGCAAGACATCATTAAAGGAAAATCCACAGCATACAGTATCAATAACTGTTAATTATGAAAGTGGTTATGACAAAACAGGTATTAAGCTTACTTCTTGTACAAATCCGGGATGCGGTTATGAAGAAGCTTCAAGTGTGGAAGCAATTTTTGTATGCCTTGGATATTCAGCACCGGAAAATGGCAATGGTGGAATTGCAATAGGCTTTACTGTAAATAATGTAGCTATTGCAGAATATGAAGAGATAACAGGCAAAGCATTAAAATACGGTGTATTTGCGGTATTAAAGGACAGACTTGGTGATAATGATATATTTGGTAAAGACGGAACACAAGCTGAGGGCTCAATTATTGCTGAAATATCAAGCTATAAATTTGCTTCATTTGAATTAAAGATAACAGGCTTTGAAACAAATGAGCATAAAGCATTAAAGCTTGCTATGGGTGCTTATGTAGCAACAATCGATGGCGAAACAACAGAATATTCATATA
>JAGAJV010000198.1 GCA_017625915.1 Clostridia bacterium | reverse complement strand
TACATCCCAGATAAAGTCGTAGATTTCGCCAAGAGCGATGCCTAGCTCGTATGCGTCAAGGTTATCTCTTACGCGCTTATTGCAAGAATTCAGCTTGCCTAAAATCCATTTATCTTGAATACCTAGCTTACACTCGCATGGCATTTCAACCTTTTCTATATCAAGGTTCATCATAACGAAGCGAGCTGCGTTCCATAGCTTGTTTGCAAAATTTCTTGCGCTTTCAATCTTTTCGTCGCTAAAGCGCATATCGTTTCCTGGGGAGTTACCTGTTGCTAAAGCAAAGCGAAGTGCGTCTGCACCATATTTTTCGATAATAAGTAATGGGTCGATACCGTTGCCAAGTGATTTTGACATTTTTCTGCCCTGTGCATCACGAACAAGACCGTGGATAAGTACTGTATCAAATGGCTTTTCGCCCATATATTCAAGACCGCTGAAAATCATTCTTGATACCCAGAAGGTAATGATGTCGTAGCCTGTTACAAGTGTGTTTGTTGGGTAGAAATACTTCAGGTCCTCTGTATTTTTTGGCCAACCAAGTGTGGAAAATGGCCATAGAGCCGAGGAGAACCAAGTATCGAGTGTATCCGGATCTTGGCGCATTTCCTTGCCACATTTTGGACAGGTTGCCTTGCCTTCCTTGGTTACTACGATTTCGTCGCAATCGTCGCAATAGAATGCAGGGATTCTGTGTCCCCACCATAATTGACGGGAGATACACCAGTCACGGATATTTTCCATCCAGTGGAAATAGTTCTTTTCAAAGCGCTCCGGTACGAATTTGATGTCACCGTTTCTTACTGCGTCAATAGCAGGCTTTGCAAGCGGCTCCATTTTAACGAACCATTGGAGTGAAACTCTTGGCTCAACTGTTGTGCCACAACGGTAGCAAGTACCAACATTGTGTGAGTAGTCCTCAACCTTAATTAGATAGCCCTGCTCTTTAAGGTCGGCAACGATTGCTTTTCTTGCCTCAAAGCGATCCATACCTGCATAAGCCGGGTAGTCCTCTGTGATTTTTGCATCAGGTGTCATAACATTGATAATTGGTAGGTTATGGCGCTTACCAACCTCAAAATCGTTAGGGTCGTGTGCAGGTGTGATTTTAACAACGCCTGTACCGAAATCCATTTCAACATATTCGTCAGCAACAACAGGAATTTCACGGTTTACAAGTGGAATTATAAGTGTTTTGCCGATAATGTCCTTGTAACGCTCGTCGTTAGGGTTTACAGCCACAGCTGTATCGCCTAGCATTGTTTCGGGACGGGTTGTAGCAAATTCAAGATAACCGCTTCCGTCCTTGAATGGATATTTAATATGCCAAAAATGTCCTGCTTGGTCCTCGTATTCAACCTCTGCATCGGAAATTGAGGTTAAGCAGTGTGGGCACCAGTTAATAATTCTCTCTCCACGATAGATAAGTCCCTTATTGTAAAGGCGAACAAATACCTCCTTTACAGCCTCAGAGCAGCCCTCATCAAGCGTAAAGCGCTCTCTTGACCAGTCACAGGATGAGCCTAGCTTTTTAAGCTGAGAAATAATTCTTCCGCCGTATTGCTCCTTCCAAGCCCAAGCTCGCTCAAGGAAGCCATCTCTTCCAATATCGTCCTTTGATACGCCTTCCTTACGCATAGCCTCAACAATTTTTGCTTCAGTTGCGATAGATGCGTGGTCTGTTCCGGGCAACCATAGAGTTGAATAACCGTTCATTCTCTTGTAACGGATAAGAATATCCTGTAGGGTATTATCAAGCGCATGTCCCATATGGAGCTGACCTGTAATATTTGGTGGCGGAATAACTATTGAATAGTGTGGCTTTGAATGGTCAATTTCCGGTGTAAAGTACTTTTTTTCGCACCAATTTTGATAAATTCTTTCCTCAAATTCTGAGGGTGCGTAGGTTTTGTTTAGCTCTTTCATTATATTTCTCCTTTGATTATTTTTTAGTCGATATGCAATAGGCTCGATATTTGGCTACGCCAATCGATATATTGCTTTGCAATTCGATATATTTTGCAAGCAAAATAAGAAAAAGCCCCAACGAAAAATCGTCAGGGCGCAAATTGCGTGGTACCACCTGAATTCATACTAAAAAGTATGCACTCAATTCTCGTAACGGGAGATTACCGTTGATAGCTACTTAATTTCACCATCACCACTCGAAAGCTACCTTCACCATATTATCCTGCCGATTTCCCACCGTCTACGGCTCTCTTAGAGGTCTAATTTATGGCTACTCCTCTTTGTCCTCGTGTTTTATCCCACTTATTTTAGCATATAAATTAAATAATGTCAACAATTTAAATTTAATTAAACAAATTTTTCGAAAAAATTTCAAAAAACTATTGCAAAATAAAAAAACATATGCTATAATATGTGAGCATTTGACAAATGGCCCGTTGGTCAAGCGGCTAAGACGTAGCCCTCTCAAGGCTGAATCATGGGTTCGATTC
>JAGAJV010000197.1 GCA_017625915.1 Clostridia bacterium | reverse complement strand
GGCTGGCGCTATGGAATATACAATTATCGTGTCCGCCTCAGCCTCCGAAAGCGCTCCGCTTCAATATATAGCACCATATTCCGGCTGTGCTATGGCAGAATATTTCAGAGAGCAGGGCAAGGATGTATTAATTATTTACGACGATTTATCTAAGCACGCGGTTGCATATAGAGCACTGTCCTTGCTTATCCGTCGTCCACCGGGCAGAGAAGCATACCCCGGTGATGTATTCTATCTACATTCAAGATTATTAGAGCGCGCAGCTTGCGTTGACGAAGCATATGGCGGTGGCTCAATTACAGCTTTACCGATTATCGAAACACAGGCAGGCGACGTATCTGCATATATTCCAACTAATGTAATTTCAATTACAGACGGACAAATATTCCTTGAAACAGAGCTGTTTAACGCAGGCATTATGCCGGCTATCAACCCGGGCGTATCAGTTTCCCGTGTTGGTGGCTCAGCACAAATTAAGGCTATGAAAAAGGTTTCGGGCGAATTAAAGCTTCTTTATTCTCAATATAGAGAGCTAAAGGGCTTTGCTCAATTCGGCAGTGACCTTGATGCCGATACTAAGAGAAGACTAGCTCTTGGTGAAAGAATTGTTGAGGTGTTAAAGCAACCAAGAAATTCACCAATACGTGCAGGCGCACAGGTAGCAATAGTTTATGCAGTAATCAATGGCTATCTTGACTCTGTGCCTGTTGATAAGGTTAAAAGGTACGAAAAACGACTATACGAAAAGCTAGATAATGAATACTTACCTTGGCTTCAGCGCATTGAGAGCGGAAGCTGGGAAAAGAGCGACATTGAAGAATTAAAAGCTATTTTAGGCGAGCTGAAATAGTGGCTAAATTAATGCTTCGCATTAGCGAAATTACTGTATAGCTAAATTTTACTTCGTAAAGCTAAATTAAATTCGCAATTAGCGGACCGAAGGTCAATTTAGCTTGTAAAGCAAATTTAGCTGACTTTAGTCAATTTAGCTCGCATAGCGAATTTAGCAGTTCTCCTTTTAAGGAGAACGAGGAAAGGAGTAAGCAATGGGAGCAGACATAAAAAGCTTAAGAAATAGAATAAAAAGCGTTAAATCAACCTTGCATTTAACAAAGGCAATGGGCTTAGTTGCTTCCTCTAAGATTAGACGGGCACAGGAAGCAAGAATTAAAAGCGAGCAATATGCAAATGCTCTTGGTTCAATTGTCGATGTTTTATCCGCATCACAGGAATGTGAAAAAAGTCCATATATGAGAGAGGGCAAGGGTAAGGCAAAAATAGTTGTAATTGCAGGTGACAGGGGACTTGCAGGTGGCTACAATGTCAATGTGTTTAGACTTGTTAAAGAATTAGGACATAATGATATATACGCCATAGGAAAAAAAGCCTGTGAAAGATACGGTCAGTCTATAATTTCCTCAGAAGCATTTAGCTACGAGGACGCATATTCCTTAGCAAGGGAGCTATGCGAGGACTTTAAAAATGGTAAATATTCAAAAATAGGCATCGTATCAACGGAATATATTTCTATGATTTCACAAGAGCCTCGCTTAACTTGGCTGCTTCCCCTTACAAAAAGCGAAAATGCAAATGAAAGCGGCGCAATCTTCGAGCCTAATGAAATTACAATTTTAAACGAAGCAGTTCCAATTTATGTTGCAGGCTTATTATACCAAGCAACGAGAGAGAGCTTTGCTTGCGAGGTAGTTGCAAGACGAAGCGCTATGGATTCAGCAGGCAAGAACGCAACAACAATGATAGACGATTTACAGCTTAAATACAATAGAGCCCGTCAAGGCGCAATCACACAGGAAATTACCGAGATTGTGGCAGGCTCAGGCGAGTGATGGCTGTGCCATCACGGCTAAATTTGCGTAAACGCAAGTTAAATTCGCCGTTGACGAGCTAAATTCACTTTGTGAGCCGCGAGCTGAAAATAGCAAATTCGCTAAAAACAACTTTGCTTGATGAAGTCAAGCTTAACTGTTCTCCTTTCGAGGAGAACGAAAGGAGAACAAATGTCAAACATAGGATATGTAAGTCAGGTTATGGGACCTGTTGTCGATGTAAAATTTGACGAAGGAAAATTGCCTGCTATATTTAATGCATTAACAATAGAAAATGGAAATAAAACCTTAACCGTCGAGGTTGCACAGCATATTGGCGACAATGTTGTTCGTTGTATCGCTATGTCCTCAACCGACGGTCTAAAAAGACAAGCTCCTGTAACTGATACAGGCAAGTCAATTAGTGTGCCTGTTGGTAGAGAAACACTTGGCAGAATTTTTAATGTGCTTGGTGACACAGTTGATAACGGTGAGGCGGTAAACAGTGAGGAAAGATGGACTATTCACCGTCACGCGCCTGATTTTGACGAGCTTTCTACCTCAAAGGAAATCCTTGAAACAGGCATTAAGGTTATTGACTTAATCTGCCCATATTCAAAGGGTGGTAAAATAGGTCTTTTTGGCGGCGCAGGCGTTGGTAAAACGGTTCTTATTATGGAGCTGATTAACAATATCGCAAAGCAGCACGGCGGTCTTTCTGTATTTACAGGCGTAGGAGAAAGAACAAGAGAGGGTAACGACCTTTATAACGAAATGAAGCAATCCGGAGTTTTAGGCAACACGGCACTTGTTTACGGACAAATGAACGAGCCTCCGGGAGCAAGAATGAGAGTAGCCCTTTCCGGCTTAACTATGGCGGAATACTTTAGAGATAAGGAAAACCAAGATGTGCTTCTCTTTATTGATAACATATTCCGTTTTACACAGGCAGGAAGTGAGGTTTCAGCCTTGCTTGGAAGAATGCCATCAGCCGTTGGCTATCAGCCAACTCTGGCAACCGAAATGGGTGCGCTACAGGAAAGAATTACATCAACCAAAAATGGCTCAATTACATCTGTTCAAGCAGTATATGTGCCGGCTGATGACTTAACCGACCCAGCCCCGGCAACAACCTTTGCCCACCTTGATGCTACAACTGTGCTTTCAAGAGCAATTTCATCACAGGGTATTTATCCTGCCGTTGACCCGCTTGAATCTACAAGCAGAATATTAGATGCAGAAATCTTGGGCGAGGAGCACTATACCGTTGCAAGAGAGGTGCAAAGAGTATTACAGCGCTATAACGAGCTGCTTGACATTATCGCAATTATGGGTATGGACGAATTATCCGACGAGGATAAATTACTTGTACAAAGAGCAGGAAAAATTCAAAGATTTTTGTCACAGCCCTTTGATGTATCTGAAAAGTTTACAGGCTTACAGGGTAAATATGTACCTTTAAAGGAAACAATCCGTGGCTTTAAGGAAATTTTAGAGGGTAAGCACGACAACCTACCTGAAAGCGCATTCCTATTTGTAGGCACAATTGACGAGGCTGTGGAGAAGGCAAAAAATGAAGCAGTTTAAGTTAATAATATCAACCCCACAGGGCAATATGCTTGAAAAGGATGTTACAATGCTATCAATCCGTGGCACTGAGGGCTCACTTGCTATAATGGCAAACCATATCCCCTTTATTACCACAACCAAGGACGGAGAAATCAAAATTATCGATAGCGAGGGAAACGAGATTTTAGCAAGTGCATCTAGCGGTATGCTAACAGTAACTAAAGAAACCACAACATTGCTAACAGGTACATTTAAAATTAACTGATATTAAGCACAGATTTTTCAAAAAATCTGTGCTTTTTATTATAAAATATGATACAATAGATTTATAAAGCTACAAGGAGCTGCTTATGGAAGATTTATATATTAAATATGAAAAGCTAGGGCTTACCACATACGGTCCTGTGCCAAATAAAAGGCAAATGGAATGGTATAAACGAGAGGGAACAATATTTTTCCATTTCGGTATGAATACCTTTACAGATAAAGAATGGGGCGACGGCACTGAAAGCCCATCACTTTTCAACCCTACCGAGCTAAATGTGCGTCAGTGGATAAAGACCATTAAGGACGCAGGCTTTGAATGTGCTATCTTAACCGTTAAGCACCACGACGGCTTTTGCCTGTGGCAATCAAAATATACGGAGCATTCCGTAAAGAATTCACCGTACAAGGACGGAAATGGCGATATTTTCAAGGAATTTACCGACGCCTGTCAGGAATACGGAGTAAAGGCAGGAGTGTACCTTTCCCCTTGGGATAGACACGAAAAAACTTGGGGAACATTTGAATATAATAACTACTACACAGGACAGCTTGGCGAGCTTTTATGTAAATACGGCAAGATATGGGAAATTTGGTGGGACGGAGCAGGCAGTACCCAAACGGATTACGATTGGGACTGGTACGCTTGGTACAGAAATACATACCAAAAGGACGCAGTAATTTTCGGCTCGCTTGGCGCTACTCCTTATGTTGATGTCCGTTGGGTAGGCAACGAAAAGGGAATAGCAGGCAATCCTTGTTATGCCAATATTGACGAAAGCTCACTGATTACCGAGGTAACAAGCGAGCTAAACTCAGGCAAAATAGACGGCGAGGCATTTATTCCCGGTGAAGCCGATGTTTCAATCCGTCCGGGCTGGTATTATCATTCTCATCAGGACTCTCAAGTGCGTACGCCTAAAAATTTAATTCAGCTATGGTTTAATTCCATAGGCAGAAATGCAGGCTTTCTTTTAAATGTTCCACCGGACAGACGAGGACTTTTACACGAAAATGATGTAAAAAGCTTGCTTGAATTTAGAAAAATTTTAAATGAATCCTTTAGTGTAAGTTTAGCAAAGGATGCTAAAATTGAAGCATCAAGTAGCCGTCCCGAATGTGACGCAGAAAACATAATCTCAAAGGAAAATGTTTATGCGCCTCTTGATAGCGACAGAACACCCGAGATTGTTTTATCCTTTGAAAACGAGATTGAATTTAATACAATTTCAATTTCTGAGCTTATTGAATTAGGCCACAAGGTAACTGATATTAGCTTTTATGCGTATATTGAAAACGATTGGAAGCTACTTTTTAATAACAAGGTTGTAGGCTATAAAATTTGTCAGCATTTTGACACTGTAAAATCAAGCAGGGTTAAAATTAAGGTAAATGAGGCTCTTGACACACCTATACTGCATAGCTTTGGTATATACAAGCTTGATGAAGCACTTTTCTCAAGCGACGAAAATGCACAGCTTTACAAAAAAGCTGAGGATGTGTCGATAAATGACAATATTGTATTAGCAAATTTTGGTGGAATTTTCCCGTTTAACGAAGTAAAAGTAGCAAACACAGGAAAATGTAAGGTATCCTTACTTGCATTTAACGGAACAGATTACGACTATTTACAATGCTACGAAGCAGAAAATGACCTTGAAATCAAGCTTGGCTATGTGGTTGACTATGCATATCAAATCAAGCTTGAATTTATAGAGGGCACACCAAAAAACATAAAAAGCGTGGAAATTTACAAAAAATAAGGGGTAAAAATGAAATATATTCCATATGTAAATATAAAAATGGGGACAAAATCCCATATGCGATATTCAACGGGTAATGCATTACCGCTTATACAATTGCCCTTTGGTATGGCGTCATTTTCACCTCAAACAGAGGTAATTGAGGATAGAAACGGATGGTTTTTTCAGCCCGATATACCTGTAATTGAGGGCATAAGACTAACACATCAGCCCAGCCCTTGGATAGGTGACCACGGCACATTTCTTATAACCCCTCAAAATGATATAATTTCAGACACAGCCTCGGGCGCTTGGAGTGGCTACCGTATCAACGAAAGCATATTCCGTCCTGACTATCTTAAAATCAAATTTTTAAGAAGCGATTGCATCTTTGAGCTTACCCCAACTGAGCGAGGTGGTATGATTAGACTTACCTTTGAGGACGAAAGACAAGCATACCTGTCCTTTTTACCTGTGGGTGGCAATTATACATATAAGCTAGACAAAGAGCAAAATATGCTATTAGGCACAAATGATTATTGCAGACAAGGCGACCATACTGATTTTTGGATGCACTATGTAGCTAAATTTGAGTCTGATTCTGTTGATTTTGAAAAATCCTATGAGTGTGAAAACGGAATACACATAGCGCTAAAAAAGCAAAAGGTTGAGCTTGAAATTGCAATTTCATATATGTTTGAGAGCTTTGCGGAAAGAAGCCTTACAAGCAAGGATTTTGACACATTAAGAAAGGAAGCCGAGGAAAGCTGGGAAGAAAAGCTATCAAGAATAGAAATTGAAGCAGATAGCGAGGAGCAAATGCGCACCTTCTATTCCTGTATGTACAGAGCATTTTTGTTCCCACATAAGGCATACGAAATTAATAAGGACGGACAGAGTGTCCATTATTCACCGTATTATGGCGATATTCATCTTGGGGTAAGATATACAGGCACAGGCTTTTGGGATACTGCAAGAACTCTATTCCCTTTATATTCCTTAATTGCTAAAGACGAATTTAAGGAAATGATGGAGGGCTTTATAAACGATTACCTGGAGGGTGGACATTTACCCCGCTGGATTTCCCTTGGCGAAACAGGCTGTATGCCAAGCACATTAATTGACGGAGTAATTGCAGAGGCAGCTTGCCACGATATTGTATCAAAGGAGCTTCTTGAAAAAGCATTAAAGGGTATGCTACACCACGCAAGCACCGGCTTTTTTGAAAGTCGCTATGGCAGAAACGGAGTAGAGGAATACAAAAAGCTAGGCTATGTGCCTTGCGATATATACAAGGAAAGTGTAAATCTTACACAGGACGCAGCCTATGGAGATTGGTGTATTGCACAGGTTGCAAAAAAGCTGGGCTACGAGAATATTTACACCGAATATATGGAGCGCAGTAAAAGCTATAAAAGCCTTTTCGATAAGGAAAGTGGCTTTATGCGTGGAAGATTACAAAACGGAGAATTTGAAAAGGATTTTGACCCTATAAAATGGGGTGGATGCTATACAGAGGGCTCTGCATATCAAAATTCATTCTTTGTTCCACACGATATAGAGGGGCTTTGTGAGCTATACGGTGGCAGAGAAAATTTAATTAAAAAGCTGGACGAGCTGTTTTTAACTAAGCCAAAATATAGAGTACACGGCTATGGTGGCGAAATTCACGAAATGACGGAAATGGCACAGGCAGACCTAGGTCAGTTTGCAATTTCCAATCAGCCATCCTTCCATATTCCATATATTTATGGCGCACTAGGCGAAAATAAAAAATGCGAAAAATGGGTTAAAAAAGCACTGGAGCTATTTTCCTATAAAACAGAAATCGGCTTCCCTGGGGACGAGGATAACGGCAGTATGTCAGCTTGGTATATCCTATCTACAATCGGTATATACAAGCTATGCCCGGGCAAGGACGAATACATAAAAATAAAGCCAAATGTAAAGAGCTTTAAGCTAAAGGGGGAATAAAATGCTGGCATTATATGTTTCACTCGGCGTAATAGCAGGAATAGTATTAATTATACTTACTGTGTCGCTAATTTGCTATTTTATGGCATTTTATTCACCAAAACGCAAGGAATGCAGCCCCGAGGAATACAAGTTTCAGCTAGAAGAGCTTTACGAGCCATATAGACAGGATATGATTAAATGGATGAAGGATGCAAGAGCATTAAACCCCGAAAACTTAAAAATCAAATCACACGATGGCTTAACTCTCGTTGGCAAATATTACGAATACAAAAAGGGCGCGCCTATTGAAATTCTATTTCACGGCTACAAGGGTAATGGTGAGCGAGATTTAAGCGGTGGCATTGAAAGATGCTTCGCCATTGAGCGAAACGCAATTATCGTTGACCAACGAGGCGCAGGAGAAAGCGACGGACACACAATCACCTTTGGTATCAAGGAGCATTTAGATTGCATAAAATGGGCTGAATATGTAAGCGAGCGCTTTGGTAGTGACACAAAAATTATCCTAACAGGCGTATCAATGGGTGCTGCCACAGTGCTTATGGCAAGTGGCAAAGAGCTACCAAAAAATGTAGTCTGCATTTTAGCCGACTGTGGCTACTCAACCCCTCGTGAAATTATTATGAAAACCATTAAGGAAATGAAGCTGCCGCCCAAAATTATGTATCCATTTGTAAAGCTAGGGGCTAAGATCTTCGGTCACTTCAACCTTGATGAGTATTCACCTATCGAGGCTGTAAAGAATAGCAAAACACCAACTATATTTATCCACGGCACAAATGACGATTTTGTCCCATACTCAATGAGCGAAAAAATGTACGAAGAGTGTACAGCCAAAAAAAGCCTAGTGCCAATCGAGGACGCAGGACACGGTCTTGCGTACCCCGTAAATAAGGAAAAATATTTACAAGCCTTACAGGACTTTGAATTACAGTGGAATAAATAACCAAATAGGAGGTTACATATGGGAAAAACTAAAAAAGCAAAATTTTTTACAACACTTGTAATTTTTAGCTTAATTGGGCAAATTGCTTGGGTTGTTGAGAATATGTACTTTAATGTATTTATTTATAAAATGTTTAATGCATCTCCTGCCGATATTTCAAATATGGTAATGGCAAGCGCAGTATCAGCAACGGTTACAACCTTGCTTATAGGCGCTCTTAGCGATAAGGCGGGTAAGCGCAAAATATTTATGTGCCTTGGTTATATTCTTTGGGGAGTGTCAATTCTTTCCTTTGCATTAATTCGCGAGGATATTATTGGAGCTATTTTCCCAACCGCTGCAAGCGTCAGCGCAATTTGCATTACATTTGTAATTATAATGGACTGCGTTATGACCTTTTTTGGCTCAAGTGCAAATGATGCTTGCTTCAATGCTTGGCTAACTGATGTAACCACAAGCGAAAACAGAGGCAGCGCCGAGGGTATAAACTCAATGATGCCACTTATGGCAATACTTGTAGTTTTTGGCGGCTTTATGGGCTTTGACCTTGATAAAGGCTCAAGCTGGACAGCTATTTACATAATTATTGGCGCAATTGTAATTTTAATAGGCATCTTAGGCTTCTTTATAATCGACGAGCCAACAATTAAGGCAGAGGAAAATAAAAGCTACTTTAAAAATATTTTTTATGGCTTTAGTCCCTTGGTAATAAAGCAAAATAAAATGCTTTATGTTTACCTGATTTGCTTTGCAATCTTCGGTATTTCAATTCAAATTTTTATGCCATATCTGATTATTTACTATGAGCAAACTCTAAAAATGTCCAACTATGTGTTTATAATGGCGCCTGCTATTATTCTTGCAGGAGTGTTTACATTCTTTTGGGGCAAGGCATACGATAAATTTGGCTTTAATAAATCCGTTGTGCCTTCTCTTGCGCTTTTAGCACTCGGCTACATCGTTTTAATTATATTTACTAATACAGCACTTGTATTTATCGGCTCGCTTCTTATGATGTGTGGATATCTTTCAGGAATGGCAGTATTCGGCGCAATCATAAGAGATAAAACACCTGAAAATAAAGCAGGAATGTTCCAAGGACTAAGAATTGTGGGACAGGTTTTAATTCCGGGACTTATCGGTCCGTATATTGGCAAGCTTGTATTAAAAAATGCAGAAATAATCATAAATAACGACGGAACAGAATCCTTTTTACCAAACCAAAATATATTTATAGCCTCGCTAGTAGTTCTAATAGTGCTAGCTATAGCGGTGGCTGGAATTATCCTTTTAGCGAAAGGAAAAGAGATTAAAAATGAGCAAGAATAAATTTAACAAGCTATATACATTAGAGGGCAAGGAGATTACAGGTCAGCCCTGGGATACATACCCTCGCCCACAAATGAAAAGAAAATCCTTCTTTTCCTTAAATGGAGAGTGGGACTTTTACGCAAACGGCGGAAACCGTGAAACAATAATTGTGCCATATCCGCCAGAGTCAATTTTGTCAGGAATTGGCAGAGATATGGGCAAATATCCATCACTTCTATATAGGAAAATATTCACACTTCCAAAGGGCTTTATCAAGGATAGAGTGCTTTTGCATTTTGGTGCAATAGACCAAATTGCAAGGGTAAGACTTAACGGTATGATAATCGGCGAGCATAAGGGAGGCTACGATTCATTTTCGATTGATATTACCGATAATCTGCTTGACAAAAATCTTTTAGAGGTAGAGGTAACCGACGAGCTTGAAAATAAGGTTTTACCATATGGCAAGCAAAGACGCAAAAGAGGCGGAATGTGGTACACACCTATAAGCGGAATTTGGCAAACCGTATGGCTTGAAAGCGTGCCTGAAAATTACATAAAGAATTTAAGAATTGAAACAGGACACAACTATGCCGATATTATAGCCGACGCGCCTGACGGAGTTCTGATTTTAAAAACGCCTTATGCCAAAACAGAAAACGAATTTAAGGACGGACGGGCGCATATTACCTTTAAAAGCCCAAGAATGTGGTCGCCCGAGGACCCATATTTGTATCGCTTTGTTTTAAAGGCGGGGGAGGACGAGGTTGAATCCTACTTTGCCATAAGAACTCTTGAAATAGAGGAGGTTGACGGTATTGAAAGGCTATGCCTAAACGGACAACCCTATTTCTTCCACGGGCTTTTAGACCAAGGCTATTACAGTGACGGCATATATACCCCCGCATCTCCTGATAACTATACAAGAGATATTCAAGCAGTAAAGGCGCTGGGCTTTAATACATTAAGAAAGCATATTAAAATTGAGCCCGAGTATTTTTACTATGAATGTGACCGCCTTGGAATGATAGTTTTTCAAGATATGGTTAATAACGGAAGCTATTCGTTCTTAAGAGATACTGCTATGCCAACAATAGGCTTAAAGCGTTTACCTAACCTTTTCAGAAGAAATAAGGAAAGAGTAAAAAGAGCATTTATCAAGGGAATGAAAAAGACCGTAAAACAGCTATACAACCATCCCTGTATCTGTTATTGGACTATTTTTAATGAGGGCTGGGGACAGCTTGAGGCTGATAAAATGTATAAGGAGCTAAAGAGATTAGACTCATCAAGATTTATTGATTCCACATCGGGCTGGTTTAAACGCAAGGAAAGCGATGTAGAAAGCCTACACATTTATTTTAAACCGGTAAAGCTAAAAAAAGCAAAGCGACCTATAGTTTTATCAGAGTTCGGTGGCTATTCATATAAAATAAAGGACCATGTGTTTAACGACGAAAAAACATATGGCTACAAAAAATTTGAAAATAGGGAGGAGTACGAAAACGCAGTTATAAATCTTTATAATGACGAAATCGTACCAAATATACAAAAGGGACTTTGTGGCGCAATCTATACACAGGTATCTGATGTAGAGGACGAAACAAACGGAGTTTTAACCTATGACAGACACGAAATAAAGCTAAATAAGGAAAAAATGCTCGAAATTGCCGAAAAGCTAAAAATATAACAAAATCTCTCAGCCTTTTGGCTGAGAGATTTTGCACTTAATACCAATAAACGCCATTACTGTCAAATTCTAAATTGCTCTCATTGTCAATTAATACAGAAATGGAATTATTACCAAGATAAATTATTTTGCCGTTAATGCTACAAGGCATTTTTATTGTTATGCTAATATCGTTATCTGCTTTAATTGTAAGGCAGCTACCACCTGTGAGGGAAGCATTTTTGCTTGTACCTATGCTTGAAAAATCCTTTGCGTGCGTTGCCTCGCCGGACATTCCACCTGATGGCATAATGGCAATAACTCTGCCACCTGTGTATGAATATCCACTTTCAGTATCAATAGCTGAGTTACCGCTTGATGTGGAAATAACAACCGTATTACCACCGTTAAATATAATTCCTTGATATGAGCTACGGCTATTTGAATCAATGCCATCACCGCCTGCATAAACATAAAGCGTGCCTGCATTAATTACAATTGTCGAGCCATTTGTAATGGTTGCGTTAATTCCATCATCCCTTGATATTACCGATATAAAGCCACCGTCAATTGTAACATAAGAGCCCTCAAGCCCCTCATAGCTATTTGATATATTAATTGTGCCATTCTGTATTAATAAATTTCCGTCTGCATGTATTCCGTCGTCGTTACTGTATAGCACCAAAATACCGCCACTAATTGTCACATTTCCCGTACCTGTGTCGCTATTTTCCAAAACAGTACCGCCATTTGCGTGAATTGCATCATCATATGCTTTTATAGAAATATTACCGTTTAAAATTTGTATTTCATTTGAAGCCTTTATACCTTTGGTTGAATGGTCGCCCTTGTCAGTGTTTCCGTCATTCATTCCACCCATACCGCCTGGTCTGCCAAGGCCACCGCCAAAGCCATCCTGTATTTGCGTAGTGTAGTTGGTCCAAGAATATCCCCATTGATAGCCGTAGCTTGTAAGTGCAAAGGTATCGTATGCGTCGCTAGGTGTTAAATAATCTGTGGCAAGGTAATAATCAGTATCCTGCCCCATTTCCATATCACTTGTGTAAATATAGAATTGCATCTTCTCATATTTATCTAATTTAGGTAGAGAATAGTAATAATAATTGCTCCTGCCACCAGACACCATAGAATGGTATTCTGCATTTACCCACACATAGTCCTCGTCAGAATTGTAATACTTAACCGAGTAGGAATAGCTATTAGAGGAAAAACGGATATAGTAAGCATTATCGCTAACTGCTGTAATTTCCTCGGAATAATTTGAATATTTATCCGTGTAAATTTGTATATTGGTTTCCTCTCCGTCGATTATAACATTATATGATGCGTCAATGCCATCACAGGCAGAATAAATAGTATGTGTACCACCTGAAATTGTAACAGCGCCCTTTTGATTTCCTTTAGCTGAAATACCGCTGTTAGTAGTCTTAATTCCGTCACCCTGTGTCGCAATTAGCGTTAAATTACCACTTTCAATAGCTACACCGTCGTTACCCTTTAGTGCATTATCAACACAGGATACTGTAAGAGTTAAATTTTTAACCTCTAAATCGTCCTTGGTATGAATACCGTTATTATATTTTGAAATTAAGGTTAATTCACCCTTGCCACAGATTTCAAGGTCGCAAAGAGAATATATAGCGCCAGAATATAGTGCTTCGTCTGTGTCGTCAATTGCTTCTCGATTATCGTAAATGTAATTTTTACACCCATTTTTAGCAGTTAAGGACACCCTATCCCCACTTAATATAGTGATAGGGTTGATGCTTTCAGAAATTAATGAAAAGCCTGTCATTTCAAGGTCAAGCTTATGCTCACTGCCTATATCAATTACAATATTACCCTTAAATTGACCGCTAATTGAGTAAATGCTATCCTCGCCTAAGCTTGTAAAATAAATAGTGCTATCCTCAATTCCATATGCACCCTCAGTACCGGAAATACATAAAATTTCAACACCCTGTGTCTCATTTTCAAAATATCCATCGAAAGCCCCTGTATCCTCTAAATCCGTACCAAAGGAGGAATTATCGTCACCTAAATCGCTAACAGGGATGTTTTGATTAGATGGGGTTTCCCAATTATTATCTTGAATACAAGCAGAAAGCGTTAGCACCATAGATAAAATTAAAAATAAGCAAATATATTTTTTCATATTCTCACCTCGTTTACTATTTTATCCTCTATTACTTAAACAATCCTTAAAATTAATTTTAAGTATTATTTCAGTATTATATTGCAATATTTATGTAGAATAATGTATAATTTTACCGAGGTGAATTTATGAGAATTTTAATAGTAGAGGACGAAAAGCGACTTGCCGAGGCGCTGTGTCAAATACTTACCGAGCAAAAATATATGGTAGATACAGTTTACGACGGCAGAGACGGCTATGATTATGCCAAAAGTGGAATATATGATGTTATAATCCTTGATATAATGCTTCCATATATGGACGGCTATGAGGTATTATCAAAATTAAGAAAGGATAAGGTAAGCTCGGCAATTATGCTTCTTACCGCTAAGGATACAGTTAGTGATAAGGTTAAGGGACTTGATTTAGGAGCTGACGATTATATGACAAAGCCCTTTTCCACCGAGGAGCTTCTTGCTAGAGTTAGAATGTTATCCCGTCGTCGCGGTGAAATTGTGTTGAATACCATAGAGTATGGCGATATAGTATTGAATATCGACACCTCGGAGCTTTCCTGCACTAAAACAGAAAAAACAGTAAGATTAATTTACAAGGAAGCAAGGCTTTTGGAGCTGTTTTTATCAAGACCTGAAATTATAACCTCAAAGGATGAAATAATAGTTAAAATATGGGGATATGATTCTAATGCAGGGGATAACAATGTAGAAGCCTATATATCCTTTCTTCGCAAAAAGCTGAATTTTGTAGGCTGTAAAACAGAAATAATTTCAATAAAAAAGCTTGGCTATCGCTTAGCCAAAAGGGACTAAAATGTTAAAAAAACTTAAAAACAAATTTATCTTAATTAATATGCTAACCGTTGGCATAGTGCTTTTGCTTATTGTACTTTCAATGACAATAATTACATATAATCGGGAAATAAAAAGAACAGAGGATATGGTATGGAATGGCAAATTTGATAAATTTATAAAAATAGATTCATCTGAGGAAATGATAATGGATCCCGTATTCTTGCAGCATAATTATTTTAAAAATACCGAAATTGCCTTTGTTGATAAGCAGGGAAATATATGCGAAACACCACGCCCTGAAATTTTCGAGAAAATAAATAGCTTAAAAGAGCAAAAGGGCAAGGCGTTCGGTGTTATTTATGCCAAGCATAAGGTAAGAGAAACAAATTTTGGTGATTATGAATATTGTATTGTAATATCTCAGCTATCTACAATAAATAGGCAGGTACAAGGAATATTCTTTATAGGCTTGTCCGTCGTGCTTAGCGCTATGTGTATTTTCTATTTTATTAGCCGTAAGCTGGCAGATGTGGTCGTAAAGCCTGCTGAGGAGGCTTGGAAAAATCAAAAGCGATTTGTAGCAGATGCGTCCCATGACTTAAAAACGCCGCTTACAGTAATAATGGCTAATAATGAAATTATGCTATCACATCCCGACAGTACAATTGACCAAATGTCAAAATGGCTTGATAGCACAAAAATTGAGGGCGAGCATATGCGTGAGCTAATAAACCAAATGCTCGACCTTGCAAAAAGTGAAATCTTGTCCTCAACACTAAAGCTACAGGAAGCCAATATAAGTGAGCTTACGGAAAAAATCGCATTACAGCTTGAGCCAATAGCCTACGAAAAGAATGTAGGGATAGAAACGGAAATAACAGAAAATATTTTTTTAGAATCAGACTCTAACGAGTATATGAGGCTATTGAGAATTTTAGTTGATAACGCAATCAAGTATGCCCCAAAGGACACCAAAATTTTAATTGGCTTAAGGACTGTAAAAAAATCAATTGTGCTATATATAAACAATAAAGGTGATGTGATACCTAAAGAGGAGCTAAAACATATTTTTGAAAGATTTTATCGCTCAGATAGTGCAAGAACAAAGGGAGGCTTTGGCTTAGGACTTTCAATTGCTAAAAATATCGTAACTGCCTTAAATGGTGAAATAACTGCAAGCAGCAATGAAACCAATGGCACAACATTTACTGTTAGGCTAAAATAAAAAATCTCTGCATTTGCAGAGATTTTTTAATCTGTTATTTTAAATTCAAACCAGAAAACAGAGCCCTTGTGAATTTCACTGGAAACGCCAAAGCGTGAGCCGTGAAGCAAGAGAATGTTTTTTACAATGGAAAGACCAAGACCTGTGCCGATAACTGCGCGCTTATGGATTTTGTCAACCTTGTAGTATCTATCCCAAATCAGAGGTAAGTCCTCTTCCTTGATACCCTCGCCGCTATCCTTTACAGAAATTCTTACAACATCATTTTCTACAGTCTGCGTAACTATAACGGTTTTATCAATACCCGTGTAGTTAATCGCATTATTTATAAGATTGTAAATAACCTGTAAAAGTCTGATTTCGTCAGCATTAATGTAAACCTCGCTATCATATTCAAATGTAATAGTGAAGTCGTTATGCTCCTTAAAATGGGAATATCTTTCAACGGTATTAGCCACAGCCCTTGTTAAATTCATCCTTTGAATATTCATTGTCTGTGTGCCTGCTTGAAGCTTAGACACATTTAAAAGGTCGTTTACAAGAGATGTAAGACGAGCAGCTTCGTCAATAATTACCTGTAGGTTTTCATTAGTATTCTCGTCGGGAATATCACGCATAACCTCGGCATAGCCCGAAATCATAGTAAGGGGAGTTCGCAGGTCGTGAGAAATATTTGCAATAAGCTCCTTTTGCATAGAGTCTAGCTTGCCAAGCTCTCTTGTGGTAATATTAAGAGTTTTTGCAAGCTCTCTGATTTCAATAGGACCGTCAGTGTTAAATTCAATATTATAATCAGCACGGGCAAGCCTTTTTGCGTTGTTATTCATATTAATAATTGGCGAGGAAAGCCTTTTTGAAAGAATTAATGAAATAACAGTAGCAGAAACAAGGAATAAAACAGAAATTAATATAAGCATTGCTCTTACTGCGCTGATTGTTGCCTGCACAGGCTCAACGGATGCATTTAAGACAAGCAAGTAAACCTCTCCCTTGGTATCAGTAACAAGCCTTGTTAAAACCAGAAAATCGTCACCGTTTTCAGCATTGCTGATTTCAGAGAAAATGCCATTTTCACTGTTATTTATACCGTTTAGCCAATGATAATACAGTCCATCGTTTGTTAGCTGATGAATAATACAGCCGTTAGATTTACATTCGGGACTATACAAAACGCTTGCGTCCTTGCACATAAAAACCTGTATGCAAAGGTCATATTCGTCAACAATTTGATTTATAGTAACCTCAATATTTTCAGTGCCAATGCTATCAACAATAAGGTTAGATGCTCTTTCTATATCGTTTTCCTTTGTCGCCTTATATAAAGAGCTAAAGAAAATTCCCTGTAGCGTCCAAAGAATACCTATCATAACCAGCGTTAAGGAAAGCATAGAAATAAAAATATTTGTTTTAATGGAAAGATTAATTTTTTTCATATTTTAGCTCTGTATAGGCTTTTCCTCAAAGCGATAGCCCATACCGCGAATGGTAACTATAAATTCACTGTATCTGCCAAGACTTTTTCTTAAAATCTTAATATGTGTATCAAGGGTTCTATCGTCGCCAAAGAAATCATAGCCCCAAACGTCCTGTAAAAGCTTATCTCTTGAAAGAGCAATATTTTTGTTTTTCAGCATATAGAAAAACAACTCGTATTCCTTAGGTGACATATCAATTCTTTCACCGTCAATATAAACTATTCTTGCAGTAATGTCAGCTACAAGACCGCCGTTTGCAAGGGAAACAACCTCGTTTTTCTTTTCCTCGGCCTTGTCCTTTGCAGTTCTTTTAATAATTGCGTTTATTCTTAAAAGAAGCTCCTTAGGCGAAAATGGCTTAACAACATAATCGTCAATACCAATCTCAAAGCCATTTATTTTATCATATTCCTCACCGCGAGCTGAAAGCATAATAATAGGAACATTAGATGTCTTTCTGATTTCACGGCAAGCAGAGAAGCCGTCAAGCTCGGGCATCATAATATCCATAACAATTAAATCAAAATTGCCATTTCTGAACTTGGTAACAGCCTCCATACCGTCACAAGCCTCACAAACCTCGTGGCCCTCAAATTCAGCATATTTACGAATGAGCTTTCTAATCATTTCCTCATCGTCAACTATTAGTAATCTGTGCATTGTCATCACCTCATAAATATTGTATCATAAATAAATCACAATTGCAAGACCTACATCCTAATACAAAACGGAAAATACAGCACTTAATTGTTTAGATTTCGTGCTGTATTTCCATATTTTAAGGAGAGAAAGATATAGTCTAATTTATTTTAGGTGTGTATTCAAAAACCGTCGCCTCAACAGTAATTTGCTTTCTGTCACGAATTACTGTAAATTCCAGCTTAGAACCAATTTCACTTTTTCTGATTATAAAACCAATATCGGAAGCAGAGCTAATCTCAGTACCATTGATTGCTATAATTTTATCACCGGTTCTGAATACCTTTTCATTATAGCCCTTTTCAAGAGAATATATTCTTACTGCACCGTCAATGTAGTCAGCAAAAACAGCTCCTATAAAAGGCTTATCCTTTACATAACCGTAATTTATTATATCCTCATACATTTTGCAAGCATCCTTAGAAGGAATAGCAAAGCCAAGTCCCTCAATGCCTGTACCTGAGGATTTTGCATTAACAATACCAACTAAACGGCCACTCATATCAAAAAGACCGCCGCCTGAGTTACCGGGGTTAATAGCTGCATTTGTCTGCATTAAATTCATTATATTTCCATCAATTTCAATTTCACGGTCGAGAGCGCTAATAACGCCTGTTGTAACGCTTCCGCCAAGCTCACCAAGAGGGTTTCCGATAGCTATTACGCTATCACCTACTCTTAGGTCGTTATCTGCTGAGAATGAAGCACAGGAAAGTGTTTTTTCTGTTTCTTCTATTCTGACAATCGCAATATCGCCATCAATATCATAGCCAACGCAATTTGCAGAATACTGTGTGCCATCTCTTAGTATAACTGTAATTTTAGTCGCAATTTCATTTGCGTTTTGCCCCTGTATTACATGAGCATTAGTAATTATATTATAGCCAGATTTAATTCCGTCTAGCTGATATTCACCAACAATAACACCACTACCGGCACCGCTTCTTACAGCCTGATAATATGAGTGAACTACATATTCTGTCTGTATTTCAACGACGCTGTCACGAACTAAATCAACAACGTCAGCAAGCTTAGCAGCTTCGCCCTCAGCAGTAACTATTTGATTAGCAACAGGTGCTTTATAGATAGTGTTTGTGTAAACCTCAGTTTTAATAGGCTGACTGTTTCTTGAAACAAGCATCCCACCAATTAAGCCAAAGATTAGTGAAAAGACAGCACAGGCAACAACCAGTATAATTATCAAATTGTTGCTTAAGCCCTTTTTTTCATTGGACTCGTTTTCGGTTAAATCTGTAAAATCATCATTGTAAATGTAATTTGACATTTTATCCTCTTTTCGTTTTCTGCCGTGTCTCTTAATCTCACGATACATATTTTACACTACGAATGTGACGGTTTTATGAAGACAAATAAAAAACTAGTTGAAAAAATCGAGAACAATCTGCTAAATATAAAAAATGCACTTTAAAAAGTTGTTTTCTTTTAAAGTGCATTTTATATACGAATTATTTAGTGTCCTTACTAAAATCTATTATATCAGCAATTTTACAATCAAGAGCAGTACATATTTTATTAAGAACATCACTGTCGTAACGAACTACCTTGTTCTTATAGTAGTTGTCTATAATCTGATAGCGAATCCCCGTCATTTGAGCTAGCGCGTATCTTGAAATCTTGCAACTGTCAATATATTTATCAAGAGTTAATTTAATCATTTTATCACTCTCCTTTTGTATATATTTTAGTAAACATATACTTACTTGACAATTCTCATAATTAAGTATATACTTAAATAAGGATATATAAAGGAGAAATAAAATGAAAAAATTAAATAAGCGAGATATAAAACGATTTATAAAATTAAATTATAACTCATTAGATTTTGCAAGACACATATTTTGTTATTTGAGAGAGCATAGTGAGCTGCTTATAAAGGATGATTACAACCGTTTATATGAGGAGCTGTTAGCATTTTTACTTGAAGAAATGAGATGGCAAAACACCGAAGAAAATCGTGAGTGGATGGAGCATTTATGTGATTTGCATAATAAGGATGTAAGAGAGAATTGCGATAGATATAGAAAAATGCAAGCTATGAGCTTTTTAGAATATTGCAAAAGGCATTGAAAATAAATTTACCAACTTACTAACCACTAACCCCTGACCACTGAACACTAAATATGTGCTATGCACGCGATATGCCTTTGGCTCGATATATTTGCTTGGCAAATTCGATATATTTAACTGCGTTAAATTCGATATATTTTCGCAAGCGAAAATGTGAAAACTAACCACTAATCACTAACCACTGATAATCCTTGACAAACATAGCCTAAAATGCTAATATATATACATATTGAAGAAAACGAGGTGCGATATGCCTAGATTTTTTATTCGCAAGGAGCAAATCAGCGAGGAAAACGGTCAAAAAACAATATTAATAAGCGGTGACGATGCACATCATATTTCCCGTTCATTGAGAATGGCAGTGGGTGAAAAAATTGAGGTGTGCGATATGCAAAAAACGGTATATAATTGTACATTATCAAAATTTACAGATAATGCAGTATTTGCAATAGTTGATAGCGAAATGCAAAGCGATACTGAGCCAAAATATGAAATTAAGCTGTATCAAGCGCTATCAAAGGGCGATAAAATGGAAACCATAATTCAAAAATCAGTTGAATGCGGCGCATGTGAGATTATCCCATTTTCCTCTGAAAGATGCGTTGTTAAGCTAGATAAAAAGGACGAAAAAAAGAAAATTGAGCGCTATGCTAAAATTTCCGAAAGCGCATCAAAGCAAAGCGGACGAGGCATTATTCCTAAGGTTGAAAAAATTCTTAGCTTTAAGGAAATGATAGAGGAAGCATCAAAGGCTTCCCTTGCAATTTTATGCTATGAGGGAGATGGCACATTACCTCTTAGGGAAATTTTACAAAAAAATACAATTGAAAAGGATATTGCCATAATTATCGGCTCAGAGGGAGGCTTTAGCCTGAATGAGGTTCAGCTTGCTAAGGAAAAATCCATCCATTTGGCAGGACTTGGCAAAAGAATTTTAAGGTGCGAAACAGCAGCGCCGTTTACACTTGCCTGTATTGCGTATGAAACAGAATTATAGTCTTTTGTGTAAAATCACAAAAAAATGTGCAACTTTCACAAAAAACTTTAAAAAAACTATTGAAAAAAGCCCAAAAATAGTGTAAAATGATAAAAACAATGCACATTTTGCACAAAATCACGAAAATTTCGGAGGGTAAAATATGTCTAACAGATTGTTCCAAGGTATCATTCACCAAATGCACGATGCAGTTGACCGTGTTATCGGAGTTATTGACGATACAGGTGCTGTAATTGCATGCAGTGAGCTTTCAAGAATTGGTAATGTTCACGAAAAGGCAAAGGAAGAAATGGCATACACCACAGACCGTATGGTAGTTGACGGCTACACATATCAGCATATCGGCAGTGGCGCAAAGGCTGAATTTATGGTGTTTGTTGAGGGCGGTGACAAGGTTGCTGAAAAGTATTCCTCAATTCTTGCAATTTCCCTATCAAACATTAAAAATCTCTATGATGAGAAATTTGATAAAAGCTCATTTATCAAAAATATCATTATGGATAACATTCTCCCGGGCGATATTTATGCAAAAAGCAAGGAGCTTCGCTTTGACGGAAATGAATTAAGAGCAGTTTTCCTGATTCGCTTCTACTCAAGAACAGATTTATTACCCTTTGATATAATTCAAAATATGTTCCCCGATAAATCCAAGGATTATGTAATTTCCACAGGAGATCAGGACATTGTAGTTGTTCGTGAGTTTGATGATGATGTTACATCACAGGACCTTGAGCAGCTTGCACAAAGCATTTCCGATACATTAAGCTCTGAATTCTATTGCAGAGTTGGAGTTGGTATCGGTACAATAGTTGAAAACATTAAGGACTTAGCTCGCTCCTATAAGGAAGCGCAAATTGCTATTGAGGTTGGCAAGGTATTCGAAAGCGAAAAGGAAATTATCAGCTACGAAAATCTTGGCATTGGCAGACTTATCTATCAATTACCAACAACTCTTTGCGAAATGTTTTTAACAGAGGTATTTAAGCACGGCTCACTTGAAACACTTGATAAGGAAACATTACAAACAATTCAAGTTTTCTTTGAAAATAACCTGAATGTGTCCGAAACCTCAAGAAAGCTCTTTGTACACAGAAATACACTTGTATACAGACTTGAAAAAATAAGAAAGCTTACAGGTCTTGACCTTCGCGAGTTTGACCACGCAATCACCTTTAAGGTTGCATTAATGGTTAAGCGCTACTTGACCTCAAAGCCAATTAAATTCTAATTTGACCTCTTGTTTATACTCTCGTTTTAAAGAGGAGCATTAATGGATAACCAATTTGAAAATTATGAAATAGAGCAAGGAAAGCCTAAAAAGCAAATCAGCCTATTAGTCTTTATATTATCTATTCTTTTGGCAATACTTTTTACCTTTGAAATAACATTCATTATTGTTGATAGCATTAACAATAAGGAAAAAGCCGAAATGGCAGAGGAATATAAAAGTCAGCTGGATAATTATAAGGCACAGCTTGAAAATAAATATGGCGAAATGGATGTCTTTGCCTCTATTATTGAAATGTATAATTCGTTGCCGGAGGAAAGCCGAAATATTGAGCTTTACTATAAGCTGGCTACAATCGACTACTATTATAGAAATCTATATGCAAACGAAATCGACGAGGAACAGCTATTATATTATGTATTAAACGGATATGTGGCAGGCGCAGGCGATAGATATGGTGAATATTACACCGCCGACGATTTCAAAAGCATTACACAGGAAAATCAAGGCAATACTGTTGGTATCGGCGTATATGCAAACTATAATGAGGAATATAATGCTATAAAAATCCTATCCGTTATGGAAAATTCCCCAGCCCATAAGGCAGGCATTAAGGCGGGCGACATTATAACATATGTAAATGGCGAAAGCGTTAGCCAGTTAGGCTATTATGTAGCTCTTGAAAAGGTCAAGGGCGAGGAGGGAACAAAGGTTACGCTTACCCTTGTAAGAGATGGAGAGGAAATAACCGTTACAGCCACAAGAGCTAAGGTAGAAACGGAAACAGTATTCTATCATCAGTATGAATACGATAAGACAATCGGCGTTGTTCGTGTTATAGAGTTTAATAATGCAGTTCCAAATCAATTTAAAAACGCAATTGAGGATTTAATGTCAAAGGGCGTAACATCCTTGGTGTTTGATATGAGAAATAATCCGGGCGGAACACTTTCATCAGTTGTTGAAATGCTTGATTATTTACTACCCGAGGGAGATATAGCTCATGTAACCGATGCAAACGGTAATATACAAAAAACATATAAATCAGATGCAAGCTACCTAAAGGGCATAGAAAAAATGGCAGTTCTTACAAACGAAAATACTGCAAGCGCAGCCGAGCTATTTACCTGTGCGCTAAAGGATTACGAAAAGGCAATTATCGTAGGAACAAAAACCTATGGTAAGGGCTCAATGCAAACAGTTTATATGCTACCCGACGGAACGGGACTCCGTCTTACAACAAACAAATACAATCCACCGATGTCAGATAACTATGACGGCGTTGGAATTACACCGAATATTGAAATTGAATTAAGCGAGGCGCTAGCAGGCAAGAGTCCCTTTGAATATACAGACAGCGAGGACAATCAATTACAAAGAGCTTGCGAAGCATTAAAAAATAAATAAATCGAAAGGTTGGTAATAGAAATGGCAGAGCAAAAGACAAAATATACAAAAGAGGGCTATCAAAAATTAATTGATGAGCTTGATTATTTAAAAACCACACGCCGTGCTGAAATCAAGGAAATGCTTAAGGAAGCAAGAGCATTTGGTGACTTATCAGAAAACAGTGAATACGACGAGGCAAGAGACCAACAGGCAAAGAATGAGTCTAGAATTCTTGAGCTTGAGTCTTTAATTAAGAATGCTGTTATTATGACAGAGGAGGAATCCTCAAGAAATATTATTTCTATCGGCTCAACTGTTGTAATTAGATATAAGGACGGCACAGAAAAGAAATACGACATCGTAGGCTCAAACGAGGTTGACCCACTTAAGGGTAAAATCTCAGACCTATCCCCAATCGGCAGCGCGCTTATCGGACATAAGGATGGAGATGTTGTATATATCTATGCACCGTCAGGCGAAAAGGAAGCAACTGTAGTTTCTTTTGAGAGAACAAGGAAATAATTGGAGACAAAAATGGCAGACGTAGTAAATAATGAAAATGTAGCTACTGAGGAAGACCTCAGTGAGCAAATGATAATCAGACGCGAAAAGCTAAAGGCAATGCAAGAGGCTGGAAACGACCCATATGCAATTACTAAGTATGATGTAACACATACAAGCAAGCAGGCAGTTAAGCTTTTCGAGGAAAAGGAAGCAACACTTAGCGAGGGCGAGGAAATTCCTGTAAGAGTTGCAGGAAGAATGATGTCCCGTAGAATTATGGGTAAGGCATCCTTTGCGCATATCCTTGACGAGGATGGCAGAATACAGGTTTATGTATCAAAGAATGATTTAGGCGAGGAAGCATACGACGCGTTTAAGAAATCGTG
This sequence comes from Clostridia bacterium, assembly GCA_017625915.1. Taxonomy (GTDB): domain Bacteria; phylum Bacillota; class Clostridia; order Oscillospirales; family CAG-272; genus RGIG2000. The sequence goes on along the minus strand of JAGAJV010000197.1, from coordinate 13,412 downwards.
GGATATTGGTGATATTATCGGTATTGAGGGCTTTGTTTTCAGAACAAGAACAGGCGAAATCTCAATTCACGCAAAAAGCGCAATCCTACTTTCCAAGTCACTTCATCCACTACCGGAAAAGTATCACGGCTTAACAAATCTTGAGCAAAGATACAGACAAAGATATGTTGACCTAATCGTAAATCCGGAGGTTAAGGAAACATTTTATAAGCGCTCTCAAATCCTTAAGGAAATCAGAAGCTATCTTGACGGAAAGGGATTTTTAGAGGTTGATACACCAATCCTTGTGCCTATGGAAATAGGTGCTTCTGCAAGACCGTTTAAGACGCACCATAACACACTTGACCTTGATATGACTCTTAGAATTGAAACAGAATTATACCTGAAGCGTCTTATCGTTGGCGGTATGAACAGAGTTTATGAGGTAGGCAGAATCTTCAGAAACGAGGGTATGGATACAAAGCATAACCCTGAGTTTACAACAATCGAGCTATACCAAGCATTTGCCGATTATAAGGATATGATGGACCTAGTTGAGGAGCTTTATAAGCTTCTTGCAGAAAAAATCTGTGGCTCACATAAAATCACATACCAGGGCGTTGAAATTGATATGGGACACTGGGAAAGACTTACAATGGCAGAGTCCGTAAAGAAGTACGCAGGCGTTGACTATAACGACTGGGCAAGCGACGAGGAGGCAAGAGAGGTAGCAAAGAAGCTACATGTTGAGGTAGCCCCCGACGCAACAAAGGGCAGAGTGCTTATCGAGCTATTTGATGCCTATGTTGAGGAAAAGCTAATCCAGCCAACATTTATCTACGATTACCCGGTAGAAAATAGCCCACTTGCAAAGAGAAAGCCTGAAAATCCTGCATTTACAGAACGCTTTGAATACTTTATCAACGCAACAGAATATGGCAACGCATTCAGCGAGCTAAACGACCCAATCGACCAAAAGGGAAGATTTGAATATCAAGTAGCTGAAAAGCTTAAGGAAGAGCCAGACTCCAAGGCAGAGGTTGACTACGACTATGTAAACGCACTCGAGTACGGTATGCCCCCAACAGGAGGCCTCGGCTTCGGCATCGACCGCCTGGTTATGCTCCTTACCGACTCCGCATCCATCCGCGATGTACTCCTCTTCCCAACTATGAAACCTTTAAGCGATAACTAAGTCTGAAAACCCTTATACTACAAGGCTTCACGGCGCTTTCACTTTTTCCGAAAAGCCGTTAGTATGCCAATAGTATGCCAATTTGCAGGCGAAAACACACGGAAAATTTTATAAAAATCAAGCCTTTACGACCAACATCGTAAGGGCTTATTTTTTTGTATGCCAAACTCCCTATCTCTCAAGCACTTATACGGAACTCCACAAAGCCCATATTCAAGCCTTCTTAGCGGAGATGAAAGATGAGTATGGGATAGCGCAAAGAATCCCCGAAGCATAAAAACGCTTCGGGGATAAATTATTTTTGCTTTCTAGGCACAATTATGTTATATCGTTCTTCCAAATCATTGAGAATATGATTGTGGTTTAAGCCATCAGGCTCGACTGTTACAAATCTACCAAGCGAGAACAATATATCGGGTTCCCTTATAACCGTAGGCTCGGGTAATCGTTTGTATGGTTGGAATCGTGTATAAACATTCTTTCCACGATTTGTTCCCTCTGTTATGGGATTGATAGGACGATGAGCAACCTTGAAATTTTCTGTTGCTTCATTAACGGTTTCGATGGAGATTTCTTGTAAGCAGTCAATGAGCTCCTCAATAGTTCGGGGAACGTAGTCGGCAATGTACATACAGTTAGCTGTAGAGTCTCCGACTCCGAATCCACGTGCAACGGTAAGTATGTCTCTTGATGTGAAGATATCCGTGAAATCCTGTCCGGTAAGACCCGTGCGCTTTCCAAAGCAAATACTTACACCCACAAAAGGCGCGATTGCAGTTTCTGCCCACCTATTTGCAAAAGCGGTTGATGCTTTTGTCATCCTCTCAAATGCTTCAAAACCGAATTCATCTAAAAAGCGTTTGTGAGAGTACCAGTTTCCGAAATAATCTGCATTTGCAAGCTTGGCAGATATTTTAATCGGTGAGCTGCTTTCAAGTATGATTAATACATCGGTCTTGTTCAATCTGCTTTTACTGCCGATTCCGTCAACAGCGACAATTTTTGCACCTGGACGAACACCTTCGTCAATTAGCCATTGAGGCAAATCGTAGGGGATTCGTTGACCGATATAATCTTCAACCAGTGTAACCAGTTCTTGTTCCAATAAATCAGATACCTTTGACATGTGTTTTACCTCCGTTGAATTGCTTCTAGAAATATTATATCAGGTTTTGTTTCATTTGTCTATAAGAAAATTATAAAAACTCAACAAAAATCTTGCAAATGCACGATTTGCGCTTGCTTTCAACTGAAAGATGTGGTATAATCATAGTATCCTAAGAAAGAGGTGTAAATATGGCTGTTGAATATAAGAAGCTATGGGTTATGCTTATTCAAAAAGACATAACAAAGCCACAGTTTAGAGAAATGGTAGGGCTATCACCTGCTACATTAACAAAGCTTAATAAAAACGAATATGTGTCAATGGAAGTCTTAACAAAAATATGCCAAACATTTAATTGTAATATCGGCGACATCGTTGATGTGGTTAGGGAGGATGATTAAATGGGTGAGTATAGTTTAATATCATTGTTTTCCGGTGCAGGTGGAATGGATTTAGGCTTTGAAAAAGCTGGATTTAAAGTAGAAATTGCAAATGAGTATGATAGTAAAATTTGTCCCACATATCGACACAATCACACCCATACAGAGTTAATAGAAGGTGACATTAGAAACATAGATGAATCTATATTTCCAAAAGGATTGTGTGGAATTATTGGTGGTCCTCCTTGCCAAAGCTGGAGTGAAGCAGGATCGTTAAAGGGAATAGAAGATCCACGTGGTCAGCTATTCTATGAATACATAAGAATATTAAAGAAAAGTCAACCCAAATTTTTCGTAGCCGAAAATGTGTCAGGTATGATGGCAACGAGACATTCGGAAGCGGTCTCAAACATCATAGAAATGTTCAAAGAGTGTGGATACAATGTTTTTGTGGAGCAGCTAAACGCTAATGACTATGATGTGCCTCAAGATAGAATTAGAGTATTTTACGTGGGCTTTAGAAAAGATTTAGGCATAGAAAACTTCGAATTTCCTATGCCAAGTGAGAATAGAAGATTAACTCTTAAAGATGCTATATGGGATCTTCAGGATACTGCAGTACCTGCACTTGATAAAAACAAAGCAAATAAAGATCTACAGATACTTAATCACGAATACTTTGTTGGTTCATATTCAACAATCTTTATGAGCAGAAACAGAGTAAGAGCGTGGGACGAACCTGCATTCACTGTTCAAGCCTCGGGTAGACAATGTCAGCTGCATCCACAAGCTCCCAAAATGATTAAGATAGAGAAAAACAAGCAGAAATTTGTTGAAGGAAAAGAGAACTTATATAGACGCCTAACGGTAAGAGAATGTGCAAGAGTACAGGGATTCCCAGATGACTTTGAATTTCTATACAATGATGTGGATATGGGATATAAAATGATTGGAAATGCTGTACCAGTAAATCTTGCATATGCAGTGGCTAATCAAATTAAAAAATATCTCGATGGAACAAAATAAAAATGAAAGTTGGAAGCATGTTCTCCGGTATAGGAGGAATAGATTCAGCCTTCTTGCAAGCTGGATTTGAGATAGCATGGGCTATCGATAAGGATGCTGATTGCTGTAAAACATATCGACATAACTTTCATGGAAGCAACTTGATAGAATCGGATATAAGAAAAGTTGATCCAACTCTCTTAGAATCTATTGATGTGTTGGCAGCAGGTTTTCCGTGTCAGTCATTTTCTGTGGCTGGTCAGCAGCGAGGATTTAATGATGATCGTGGTGCGCTATTTTATGAGGTGGTGCGCTTCGCAAAAGCACTTAAGCCTAGATTTATATTCTTGGAAAATGTTCCGAACTTGATGGAACACGATAATGGAAGAACCTTTTTGGTTATACATGACACTCTTTCGGATATTGGATACACCTTAAAGTATAAGGTTATGCGAGCTTCCGAATACGGTGGAGTTCCTCAAATAAGAGATAGAATATATATCGTTGCCTTTAGAGATATTGAGGATTGTGACCGCTTTTCGTTTCCGGGAAAAATTGAGTTGAGCCAGGGCGTTGATAATGTACTGGCAACAACCGAGAAAAAACATGATATATATTACTACAATTCTTCCGATCCATTTCACACAATTGCGAGCAGGATTGTAAGGCAACAAGGCGTTATATATCGTGTATACCATGATAGCATAAAGCCAACACAAAATCATATGTGTCCGACATTAACGGCATCTATGGGAACTCAACTTAATCAGGTTCCTTTGGTTAAGGATGAATACGGAATTCGCAAATTGACAATAAAGGAATGCCTAGATTTTCAGGGATTCCCGAAGAGTTATAAGTTCCCTAAAACAATAAGCTTGAATGCAGCTTATAAGCAAGTTGGCAATACAGTTTGCGTTCCAGTCGTAGAAAGAGTTGCACAATTCATAAAAGAATCTATGCTTTGACACCGCTTCATAACATAGATTTAATGAATAAGGATTAATGATTGGCATTAAAGAAAGGCGGTTCACTGATTTTGTGAGCCGCCTCAAGTCTTATTTGCCATTTTTACCATTACCGTTGCGGCTTTGGTGATAAGCGCTGTTGTTGGGATTCATCTGGTTGGAGCGATTGTTGTTATTCGCTCTGTTAGCTGAGTTGTTCGGATTGTTCTGATTCGCGTAGTTGTTAAGTTGGCTACGGGAATGAGTATTACCGGATACACCTTTTCCTTTGCTCATGATAAAAACCTCCTTGTTAGTAGTGATTTCATTATAACACAGGATTGTCAAAATCGTCATGAACAGGTGTTCAAAACGAAAAGCACCCTCAACCGAGGATGCTTTCGATAGGAACTTGGAACAGCTGTGAAAGAGCATATAGATGCTTGATGTTGGGAGAGCGTTCTCCGTTTGCCCAATAGTAAATCAGGCGATCGGAAACCTGGATGTCCAAGGCTACAGATTCAATGGAACGCCCCGATTCTACAATCAGCTTGTATGCGTTTTTTGCTGTTCTTATTTCATCATATGGTTTGAGTCCCGTTTGTGCATTCATGATGTCACCTCCAATAGAAGCGGACAGTCACATCAAATGCAACGTTATTATATCACAATTTTTGCGGATAGTCAATGAGGTTCGGAAATGTTCTGAACAGTTGTTCAAAACTGCGGAAAGGAAAGTGAAATGAATCAAGAAATTTTAGAAACATATTTTCCAGGCTTAGTTGTAAAAGCTGAGGATAGGGAAAAGTGCGAGAATTATTTGAAATTAAAAGGGATTGAACGTTATTTGTAATGCTTATTTACGCGGTGAATACAATACTCTAATAAAATCAATACGATCAAATGGATATGCTATTCGAAGCCTTTCCGACAAAAAAGCGATCAGTGATCTTATGGAAAGTATTGTTTATGACCAGAACCTGTCAATCTGGCAAGCAATCGAATTAGCGGCAGAAAAGAAGCTTATAAAGTTGTCCGATAGTTGCATAAATAAAATCAGGCGCGAAAGAGCATTTGTAGAGGAATATAGTAAAGATGAGTTCTACAAAGAATTCAAAGAACAGTATCTTGCAGGAAACAATACCTATAATAAAATTAAGGATATGATTGATATTCCATCCGAGGATGTTTTTGATAATTGGAAAGCCATTTATAAAAGAGAGCGTTTTATAGAGGAATTGCTGTCACCCGATTTGAAATTTATTGAGGCATTGAATTATTCCAAGTACTTGGATGAAGAAACCGAATATATTACAATGCACAAAACTAAAGGTTCAAGCATTCAAAACGTTATTGTAGTTATGGACGAATTCTTCTGGAATGAATACAAATTTTCCTCTTTGTATTCTCCGGAAAGCGATACCAATGCTGATAGGATTATTAATTCAAAGAAATTAATTTATGTTGCTTGCTCAAGAGCAATATCGGGATTGGTTTGTGTTAAGGTATTAACGTCTGATGAGGTTGAATTGTTTAAAAAGGCTTTCCCACAAGCAGAGGAAATCTCTTGAATCTAAGGAGCTATAACAGAAGAGTGGTATTGAAATTGGAGATTTAATAATACTATGCTTACCTACACGTACATATCAAAAGGAAAATTCGGCTTGGTGGAGAAACCGAAGCCAACAATACAGCACGAGAGGGATGCGATAGTCAAGGTCACGCTTGCGAGCATCTGTTCGAGCGATTTGCATATCAAGCACGGCAGCGTGCCGAGAGCGGTGGAAGGAATCACGGTTGGTCACGAGATGGTCGGCGTCGTGGAAGAAGTCGGCTCTGCAGTTACGCACGTAAAGCAAGGCGACAGAGTTACAGTCAACGTGGAGACCTTCTGCGGTGAGTGCTTTTTCTGCAAAAAGGGATTCGTAAACAACTGCACCGGCAAAAACGGTGGTTGGGCGCTCGGTTGCCGTATCGATGGCGGTCAGGCAGAGTACGTTCGCGTGCCGTTTGCAGATCAGGGGCTGAACAAGATTCCAGATACCGTGACCGACAGACAGGCTTTGCTTGTAGGCGATGTTCTCGTCACGGGTTATTGGGCAGCAAAGATATCCGAGATTACCGAGGATGATACCGTTCTCATCATCGGAGCAGGCCCCACGGGAATCTGCACGCTCCTTTGCGTGATGCTGAAAAAGCCCAAGCGCATCATCGTGTGCGAGAAGGATGAGAACCGCATCAAGTTTGTCAATGAACATTATCCCAACGTGTTGACAGTAACGCCCGAAGAATGCCTTGATTTTGTTCTCGAGAACAGCGATCAGGGCGGTGCGGATGTGGTGCTTGAGGTGGCAGGAGCAGAGAACACCTTTGAGCTTGCATGGCAGTGCGCGCGTCCGAATGCGATCGTCACGGTGGTGGCACTTTACGACAAGGCGCAGATTCTGCCTCTGCCGAATATGTACGGCAAGAATCTGACATTCAAGACCGGCGGCGTTGACGGTTGCGACTGCGAGGAAACGCTGAAGCTCATTGCCGAGGGCAAGCTCGATACCGAGCCACTAATCACGCACACCTATCCGCTTGCAAAGATTGACGAGGCGTATGAACTGTTTGAAAATAAACGCGACGGAGTGATTAAGGTCGCGGTGGAGTGTTAGTGATGTATTATTGTCTAAAAAGAATAATGGAGAACATAGAATGAATAATTTATCGATAAATCAACTAATTCAAAACAATCACATAATTTTTTGCGACACTAATGTTTTTTTGAGAATATATGATTACTCTCCGGAGTTTGCAGAGTTTGCAATTAACTGCCTTTCGGCAGTAAGAAATAGTCTTTATCTTACTTATACGTCCTCGTTAGAATATAATAAACATTACCAAGGGAAATATGCTTCGGCAAAAACTAAAATAGAAAACTATAATAAACGCTTGGATGAAATAACGGAAAAATACAAAGAGGACGTATCTAAAGAGTTCGAAAGAATAGAACAATATCATTTTCCTGACATGCAGGAATTAAAAACACTAGCAATAGAAAAAGTTACAGAATTAAAGAAACTCTTCAACGATTATTACGATAATCACGAGCTTCTCGTTGCGGTTAATGAACAGTATCTTGAGCAAGATCCTATAAAAGGGTTTGTTGACTCAATGTTTGAGCGAGTTTTGTTACCGTATTCTGTAGAAAGACTTTATGAATTATGTGACGAAGGGAAGAAACGATTTAAAAAAGGTACGCCTCCTGGATTCAAAGATAAAGAAAAAGATGGAGTTCGTCAATATAGTGATTTTCTGCTGTGGAACGAAATAATTGAATATTCTGCGCACCTTCACAAAGATATAGTTTTTGTTACAGACGATGTGAAAGCAGATTGGTGGGATACAGTTACCACCGATGATGGTTCAATCGTTAAAATATTTCATCCTAAGTTGGTGGAGGAATTTGAGAGAAAGACTGGACAAAAGATTATTGCATTAACATCTACGGAATTGTTTAAACGAGTTTCTCAGGATTTCGGTATCGAGGTCACTGATACGGTTAGCATGGCGCTCAAGCAAACAATTGATCAATATGTGCTTGATATACAGTATAAAGCTTTCGAAAAGATAATGGATGAATTAGCATATTATCCAAGCGAATACATAGATGAAATGTCAGCAGATATTGGGACAGAAGGCTTGGAGGATTGCGAAATTGAAAGTTACGACCTAGTGGAATATTCCTTGGTTGAGAGAAATGAAACGGAAATGATTTATTTGCTTTCGTATCAAGTTTCACTTTCAGCGGTGTCATATGATTATTGGGGAAGAGATGATGATACAAAAGAAATAATCAAATCGCCACCTAACCAACATGTGTTTGAGGGAACGATACAACTACAAGTGGTGCGTGTGGTGGATGATTTCGTAGATTTATTATATGAGAATAGTTTTAATGACGTATCCATTATATCAGGAGAGTTGAAACAAACTCAGTATATTAGTGGCATGGAAGAAGAGTATGAACCGTATGATGACGGAGAAAACTATTGTCCGAAGTGTGGCAAAGTAATGACTTTTGAAACAGACGCCTTGAATGGTTTTTGCATTGAATGTAGTAACAAACACGAAGAAATTTAACTTATTAAGGGGGGATCGCAACTCGCGATTGCTTCCTTAAAACTATCGAAAAGTTGCCGAAAATAAGCCAAAAATCTCCGCAAGTGGTCAAACATGTGGTCAAAGGCGAAAAATGGGCTTGTTCAACCCTTGAAAAAGGGAAGAACAAGCCCATTATGATTATCACGAAAACACGAGATTTCGCGAGGATTTGCGAGATAAATAAAGAAAAATCGGGAATCTTATGACTCCCGATTTTTGTGTTGCCACGAAGAAATTGATAGAAAGAAATTCGAGCAATTCGTGGTCAGTTTTTTCTCAAATTGGTCAGTACCGAGCAGGTTGTGGTCGGTACTTTTTTCTTTTTGGTCAGTTGAGTTGTTTCGTGGGGGAATTGTGAGAATTTCGATTTGAAGTTGCTCTTTCTGCACCCTCTCGGAAATCCCGAAGTTCTGCGATTCGGAAGTGGAGCGAATCCCAAAAAGTCCGTTTTTCGTATGAGCAAATTGTAAGTATGAGTAAATTGTAAGTGTTAAAGGGCGGACTTGTTCACAGAATCATATTGAATAAAAGCCGTTTTTGTGGTATAATTATTTATCAAGCATTTGGGGGTGGAGACGATGGTTCGAGAACTTATGCACGACCCGATATTCCTCGCGGGTAAATCCGAGGATGCAACAAAAGAAGATGTCGGGGTTGCCAATGACCTCCTTGAGACCTTGATGGCTCACCGGGAGTCGTGCGTTGGGATGGCAGCGAATATGATCGGTGTTCGGAAACGTATCATCGCCTTCCTCGATGAAAGCGGTCGTACCCCAACGTACACCGTGATGCTCAACCCGAGCATTCTGAAAAAGGATAAGCCCTACGATACCGAAGAAGGGTGCTTGTCGCTGCTCGGCGGTCCCCGTAAGTGCAAGCGGTATAAGACAATCAAGGTGCAGTATCAGACATTGGAGATGCAGACCCGCACAAAGAACTTCGAGGGATGGACGGCACAAATAATACAGCACGAAGTTGACCATTGCAACGGAGTGCTGATTTAAGGTGTCGGCAAATTTCGACAACTTTCTTTTTTGAACGATCTGTTCATATTTTCGTATTGAATAGACCCTCAAAATGTGGTATAATTAATCACCCAAAATTCTAAAAGGAGGTAATTAGAAATGACATACCCGTTGTCAAAGGATACGGACATTACTGTCCTTAAACACGACGATAAATGTGATAAGTATGATTACCTCATAGCGACTGCCTGTGGCATCGTTTCAGGAATGGTGGATATCTTTCTTGTAGGAGCCCCCGGCGATAGTGTTATTGGTGCTTGGACGGATAACCAGGTAGACAAGTGCGTTATGGCTTTTGCCAAACGAAACGGTTGGAGTCCGAGAGCCGGAAAAGAAGGAAACGTCAATAGTGCTATAGCTCATTTGGAGAACCACTTTAAGGTTAACTACGACCATAGACACGGCGGTGATGTGGATCATCTATTTAAGATGAGTACCAAGAACCACCATATGAAGTCTTTGGCACATTCTCCAAGCCCGGTCGGATTGTTCTTTTCCATTCTCAATCAGTTTACATCCACGGCGTCCTTTATGTCCAACGGTCAATTGATAACGATCAAGACCGAAACATTCGAGTTGCAAGGTGGTAATTTTGTATCCAAGCTGTTTTGCGGTGTGGCTAATTGGTTCGGTCATTTGATGTCCGATGTAGCCGGAAGTTCAGGTGCTACAACTCGCGGAAGTGGCATTGTAATGCCGTTTTATGAGTTGTTCGGCTTATGCAATTTTGGCTCGTTTAAGGTTGACGGCAGTAAAGAGACGTTAGCCCAAATAGCCACAAGAGCATTTGAAAGCGGATATGATGCACGGTTCGGTCTTGCTATGGCTGTTCCCGTCGTTTTGTGTGATCTTTCGATACGTTTGATTTGGGGCATCAGAAGGTTCTTCCAATATAAGCTCCCGCTGAAAGAATGTATACCCACCTCCTCACACGCAGATTTGAGAGTAATGCTTCTTGTTGGAAATGGTGCGCTCTGCCTGATTGACGGTGTGGATGCGCTCATCCGCGGTGGTGGAAACCCTGTGCTTGTTTTCACCCGTCTCAACCTTGTCGGTTGGTGCAGACTTGCCACTCTTGCTTTGAAGGAAGTGTTTATACGAGTTGGCATTTCTATTGATCTGCAAAACGATATTGATGCCTATATTCGCATCAACGAAGCCCTGCAGTTCTATTTATCAGAACTTGAAAAAATCGATATTGAAGCATACGAGCGTGAAATAAAGGAGTGTGAGCGTTTTGCCAATATGCTCACTTCTGCAAAATCAAATGATGAACTGAATACGGCTTTGCACAAAGTAACTGCGGATATGGGGCTAACCGTTCCGTGGGAGTCACACGGCAGTTTGGATGCCTTTATGAAAGACAAAAAAGCAGTCTTGAGGTTTGATTAAGTATGTTCAAGTGTGATATGTGCGGTGAGTGCTGTAGACACATCGGCGGCATCGAAGTATATAAGGATTTGGATGACGGTACCGGGGTTTGCAAATATCTCGAAGGAAACCGATGCTCAATTTATGAGAATAGACCGTTGCTTTGTAGGGTTGACGAAAGCTACGAAGCAATATTTAAAAGCATTATGGATAAAGATGCGTACTACGCGCAAAACTATGCCGTTTGTGCGGAGCTAAAGAAGAAAGGAAGTTAATATGCCGTTACCGTTAATTCTTGGAATTGCTGCCGGAATTGCTGCCGCCGGAGGAGTTGGGGCAGGCGTTCACGGTGGTGTGAAGTTAAAAAAAGCCAATGACACTATGAAAAGCGATGATAAACGCCATAAAGATAATGTTGCCCGGTTTGAAAAGACCAACGCAAAAGCGACAAAGGCAATGGATGATCTTGGTACGCTTGAGTTGACAATTTTGAAAAGTTTTACGACCTTTTCGGAGATAATCGAGCAGATACATAATCGCCCCGAATTTAGTGAAGTAAAAATAAATGGTGTTACGATCCCCAAATACAATCCAGAAGAACTTGAAAAGACCTCTGTTGGTGCCGGAGTTCTTTTGGGCGGATTGGGCGGTGCTGCGGCGGGTACTGCCGGAGGTTTTGCTGCCGCCGGAGCAACTACAGCAGCCGTTATGGCTCTTGGTACTGCATCCACGGGAACGGCGATTGCCTCGCTTTCAGGTGCTGCCGCTACCAATGCAACTCTCGCTGCTTTAGGTGGTGGAGCGATTGCAGCCGGGGGTGGTGGTATGGCACTCGGTTCATTGGTTCTTGGCGGTGCTACCCTTGGAGTCGGTCTGTTGGTCGGTGGCATTATATTTAGTGTAACGGGCAGTACGATTTCCAGCAAGGCTGATAAAGCCCATAGTCAAATGCTTGAAGCCGAAAAGAAGATTAACACGATATGCACATATCTCAATAAGCTCATCAAGTGCGCCGATGGTTATATGATTTCCTTGGGTGCGCTCAACGAAATATATACGGAGCATCTTGAAAAGCTGAATGATATTGTGAATGTCCAGGGGAAGAAGGATTGGAACTTCTTTACTGCTGATGAGCAGAAAACATTGGAAAATACGATTCTTTTGGTTGGTATCCTTTTCCGTATGTGTAAGGTACAATTGGTGCTGAAGTCGGAAGATGAAGACGGCATCAACGAAATAAACTATGAGGACGTGGCACAGGCGAAGGTTGAGGCGAATGCCGTGCTGTCGAACCCTGATTTTGTGGCATAAAGGAGATGAAAATATGTATCTGAATATTTTGAACGAAGAGCAAAAAGAACTGTTCGTAGATATGTGTATCTATGTTGCACTTTCTAATAATCAGTTCGCAGAGGAAGAAAAACATTGTATTGACCTTTATTGTCAGGAGATGGGAATTGAAACACCAAGATACGAGGCAAGAGCGAGCTACAATGCGACGGTTGAAGCCATCCTGTGTTCTTGCGGAGCAAAGGAAATCAAGATTATTGCGATGGAGCTTGCGGCTTTGGTTCTTTCTGATAGTAAGTATGAGCAGCTTGAAAAGGATTTTATGTCCGACTTGATGTGCCGTTTCGGTATTAGCTCCAACGAGTTTGAAACCCTCATAAAAAGCATTCAGGTGTTGAATGCAACGTACAGCGAATTAGATAATTGGATTCGAGCATAAGCAAAGAAAAAAGGTGGCAAGGATGATGAGTCCCTGCCACCTTTGCTTTTGGTGCTTATTTCATTTTGCCAACGAAGTGCGTGGGCGAAGGCGGTTCGTGTCCGTGGATCGCTATGTATTTCTTACGGCAAAGCGCGTTATAATACAAATTCCTGTAATGCTCCTCATAGGCGAGTTTTTCGGCTTCTGCGGTGGTTATGGTGCTGTTGTGGTGTTTGACTATAGCTTCCACGAAACGAGCCGGGGGAGTGGGTTATTCGCCTATATAAACCGCTGCGTTGAACTTCACGAGGTCGGCTTCCTCTTCGTTGATGACGAACTTGCCGTCAACAAGATCGTATCCGAATATGATATCAGGCTGTTTCATAATTCCTCCCGTACATTGGTTACAAAGTCATAAATGGCATTGAAGGTGGTTTCATTGAGGGGGAAAGCAAATTCTTGATCGCCCAGGGTAATTCTTAACCCCGTATCTTTCGACCTATCGGCTTCGTGGCTTTCAGGGTTGTGATTGATGAAATCCAGGTACT
>JAGAJV010000026.1 GCA_017625915.1 Clostridia bacterium | reverse complement strand
GTAATCCAAAGAGAATTGTGGTGACATTTTCATTTCAAAAGAAAATGATCTTAAATCGCTTGGGGGATTTAACTCAAAAGAAAGAATTAAGAGAGACTGCCGAGGGCAAAGGTGCTAGCTCTGACAGCTGCGTTGATTTGTCTAAGTGCGATTGCGGTGATGGGTATGTTCTTGAAAATAAAGGAGCTTGTAAAACAGGAAATGAGGCTTATGATAGCAAAAGAGAACAAATTGGGCTAGAGCAGGCGCAAATACTTGAAAAGGACGGCTGTCGCAGAGCCTTTAAAGAGAATTATCATATAAAGCCCCTGGAATATGACACCGAAAAGCAAAAGGCGTCTAAAAAGAGCCCTGTAGAGGTGGAAAAGGATATGCGAGGCGGTATTGTGTGTGAAAAGTCTTTTAAAATGCTGCTTTGCGACCTTGTGGTAGGCGTCGGAGCTATTGTTTTCCTTGTTTGCTTGATGGGAAAGCTTAAAAGCTTAAAAAGATAACAAAACAAGCTAATTATTGCGTTTGAGGCAAAATGAGCCTGTATTTTGGGCGTTTGTGCGAAAATATAAGGAAATCAACACAAAATGGCACAAAATGGCTAGAAAACGCCTAAAACGCCCTTAATTTGCTTGCGTGAAGCACTTTGTAGGTTACGTTTCTATAAAATTAGGAAAAAACCAAGTAAAAACGTAAGAATATTCAATAATATTACGCAAAAAGCCTTGTAAAAACGAGCTTTTAAGAAAAAATATTATCGTTTTATTGACACAGGGTCAAATGTTTTTCGAAAATATCTATAATGTATAAATATGCACTATTGTTGCATAAATATACAAAAATTAAAGTTGATGGAAGCATTAACTATCGACACAGGGTCAAGTGAAATTAAAAATATGGTAAAATCTGTAATATAAATTTTGTGAATAAAAATTTAAAAATCTCCCGGCTAATTGTGTTTAGCCGGGAGATTTAATTTGTTGGTTGCTTTGCTTTTATATAATGCTATGAGGCGATATAAGGCTTTTTAAGGCAATTTTATGAAAATAAGTAAATCCCACAAGAAAACGGTGCTGTGAGCCTTAAAGAGCCTGTATGCGCCCTATATAAGCATTACTTACGCGTACTTAACATTGATGTTGATAATTTCCTTTGGTCTTACAACCTTACCGTCAAATAGAACATAGCCCTTAACTGCGTCAGCAAAGGTCTTTTCCGGACGGTACGCCTCGGTATGAGTAAGAGGATTTACAAACGCGATTGCACGCTTTGTTCTGATCATAATGTTATCAACGGTGTTGCTTTCGGTCTTAGCAACATTGTTGGAAAGCTTAACTGTAACATTGCCGTACATAGCAACCTTGCCATTCTTCAGGTAGTCGCTGTTGTCAGTATCCTTGCCGATATAAGCTTGCTTAAAGAGCTTATAGAAGCGAGGGGATACGGTTACTGTAATGCCTGATGCCATAGACACATCATTCTCCTGTAGCTTCATAATTGCGTCGTCAAGAAGCTCCAGCACATTGTCCTTGGTTACTACGGTTGCACTCTCGGTAAGTGTTGGAACTGACTCGTCAGTTGCCATGCTGGAAATGAATTTATCCATTTCGTTGGCTAGACCCTCGCTTGTTTCTGCTGAAAGAGTGTCCATTAAGCCACCAACTGCCTGTGCCTTGTCAATATCTCCAACCATATAGTTGAAATATCTGATTTGGTTGATGTTGAGAATTACAGATGTATCCTCGATTTCCTCCGGCGAGTCGATTTCACCTGACGCATTAGCTCTGTCAAGGGATTTAATAGTAGGCTTGCCAACGCCAAGAATATGTACGCTGTCACCCTTAGAGGCAACTAAGCCCTCATACTGTCTGTTGCAGTCCTCTACGAATACACAAGCTCTCTCAAGCTCTCTGTTAATTGATTCTGCCCATACTGATGGGATAAAATTTGTATATGCCATTATAAATTCTCCTTAATTGGTAAATTTTGTAATATTTTGCTTGTACTCACCCAAGCAGGTGTTTGCTTAACGCTAAGCTGTGGCTCGCCACTAGCCATTAGCCGTTAGCCACTGACCACTGACCACTAACCACTAACCACTGACATCACCAGCGAGCTTGGCTCTGGCGAATACGCTTATAGTTGCGTTTTATCTCGTCCCGGCTCATTTTGAGCACTTGCTCCCTCGTAAAATAGCCATCGTCGCCGGAATTAGCACTGGATAAGCCACCGACAGATGAGCTTGCGTTATTTTGCCTGATTTGCTCCTGCTTTATTGCCTCAGAGCTTATTTTAGCTACAAGCTGCTTATATTGGGCATAAACAACGCTAAGTGGCTTATTTTCCCTGCCCTCACTGAAAATTCTTAGCCCCTCGTCGCTTAATAGGCTATTTTTAGATATATTTGGGTAAATTATCTCAAAGTCCTTAAAATCTCGCTCAATTTGACCCTCAAGGCTTAAATTATCTGCACCCTCATAGCTTTTTGGGTCAGTGTTGGCATTTTGGGCAGAGAGGTCACTGCTTTGTGCTGAATTTGCTTGAAAATCGGTTGCTTTTTCGGTATTTTCAGGCGTTTCAGGCTCATTTTCAGAATTTTCGGTTAAAGAACTGTTATTTTCCTCGGAAAACTTGGAATTATCCACACAGGGTGAGGAAAATTGTTCGTTTTTGTCTTGTGATTTTTGCATAAAATTCCTTTCTTAAAAATAGTTATTTATCGACACAGGGTCAATTGTTTTTGAATTTTCAGCTTCAAAAATTTAATGAAATTTTTTAAAAATTATAGCGATTTTTTGCTTCTGCTTTTAAGACCCTCAAGCTCATTTTTTAGCCTTTGAAGCTCTGAATTTTTTTCTAGCTCAATTTGCTTTAAAATTTCTGTTTTATTGGTTAGAGCAGAGTCGGGATAAGCCTTAATGTAGGTTTCTATGCTAATATTGCCATTTGCAAGGCAGTTATCCAGCATACTAATAACCGAGGAGCTAGTAGCCTTGGAGCCGCCAGTAATTTCCACTGAAATATCAAAAATTGCATTTTCGTAGTCCTGAGAGGTGAAAAAGTCAAAGACCTCCTTTTCAGCTCCGTTATCCCTGACTACGGTAATAAAAGGCTTATTATAATAATATAGCTTCATATACTGAGCTATAATAAGACCCTGCTTTCGTTTTACCTCCCAAAATTCGCTTCTTAGCTCCTCGATAGGCAATTGAGCTTGTGCTTGAAGCTGTGCAATTGCAGCGCCCGACATATTTGTCCACTGTAGCTCGCCGTTCATAATGCCGGCTGAGCCACTAGCGCTTTTTGTGAAGTCAATTAGCGTTGAGGTAATATTCATTGGCACCTCGCTAAGCGCCTGCTCCTGCATTTTCTTAATGCCGTCGCCTGTTCCGCTATGGTCAATTAGCACCTGTCCCGGTACATTCGAGATTTTTTGCCCCTTTAGTGCGTTTGGTACTGCAATATATTTGCCCCAAGCACATTCCTGAGCATTTAAAAGGCTCATTGCTACATTAAAATTAATTGCCTTTTGATTAGGAATTAGTCCCTCAATTTCGCTAATACCGTAAATTGAGCCATCTCTTTTTTCATAAAAGCCACTTACAATTGGGTATAGATTTGCTCTAACTCGATTGGCTGATGCTTGCGGAATTGGTGCAATCATAAAGGGCTTTGAAATTATGTTGCTTTTTGTAGCTCTTTCGCAATATACCTCGCCGTCTATTCTAAAATAGCGAGTTAAAAGGGTGATTGTGCCATTATCGTTTTTTTCTGACTCTAAAAGTGCAGTATTTACTGGGCTTTCAGAGTCGCAAAGTGCTAAAACCTCATCTGCGTCCAAATATGAAGCAATTAAAATCCATTTTTGCTTTTGCTCGTCTAGCTGATGCGGATTTGAAAAGAAAATGTTAAGTGGGTCAATAAGCTCACATCGAACTCCACCGTCCTTAATGCCGTTTAGGTCTATAGCATCCTTATCCCAAAAATAGTGATAAAAGTATGAGCCCTTTTTTACACCGTCGTCAACGGCTAGCTTATCCAGCTTATCCTGATTCAGCTCCTTGAAAATGCTTTCGGAAAAGCTATTGAATTTTGAAACATCCACACCTTGCGTATAGCTTTTGAAATTGACCTTAACAGGAGTAGATAATATAGCAGATTTTTTACTTCTGCAAATCATTTTAATAATGTTAATTACAGGGCGTGGAAGGTTTTTAGTGTTTTCTGTTGGTTGAGGCCATTGGTTGCCCTCAAAAAATTTAATGCCTGTTGGAATACCCTCGCGTATTCCTATACGGTTTTGATAATCAATTCCGTCCTCGTACATTTTATAAAGGTGAGTATAGCTATCATTTAGCTTTTCTTGCCATTTAGCCATTCGTCAATTACCTCCTTGTATGAGGATTGGTCAGAATTTACAGGCTGATTATTGACACTCTCCAGCATTTTTTCAATTTTTGTCAGCCTTTTATCAAAATCTCTGATTAGCTTTATAAGTTTAATCATTACCACTCCAAAAATGTATCATTTTGGGGAAGAGTAGAGAAGTTGGATACTAAAAAGTCGTTACCTGTGTCGATTTTTTCGGTGTTATGCTCGTAATCTATAGCAATATAGTGAGCAATTGCAGAAGCCATAACTAAATCGTCGTGAGCACCGTCACAGGCGGCACTTTTTCCGTCGTCTCTTTTAATAAAGGTGGTCATTTCCTTAAGTGTTTCTCTGTCTGTTTCAAGCTGTAGATTTTCACGCATTATCGTAACAAGGTTGGATATAATTATAGGTCGGCTTACCGATGTTGTTATAAAACCGTAATGCTTTTCACTTTCATCCTTAAAGGTTGACATGCTCCTTGAAATATATAGATTATCGTAACCCAGTGAGCGTAAATGCCTTACAGGGTGTCTGGAATAGTTGGTTTCAACACCGATTAATGCGTTATTATAGAATTTGCCAAGGCAATATAGCTGTTCGGCAAATAAATCCTCGTCAATGTATTGCTTTCTTAGCGTTGCAACACATTTTCCCGTGGTATTATCCAGCACCTTGGCAGTAAAATAGTCCTTACCTGTGCCTGCGGTATCTGCTCCTATAACATAGGGCTTTTTTAGCTGTTCTTGATTTTTGCTCTCACAGAAGGGCATATCTACAATGGAGATAAAGCCCGAGGGAGTGTCGATAAAGCGAATATTTTCTATAGAATATGTACAACCGATCAGCTTACCCTCCGGGGACATAATTGGGTGAGCTATTTTATCGTATTCAAACACACCTAGCCTTGATTTTATATCAAAGGTGCTTAAATATTCGCTTATTTCGTCCTTATCAAAGATACAGCTGCCGCTTGAAACAAAGGCCTCCTCAGGTGAACAGGGGTATTCCTGCTTTATTGACGATTTATCAATGTAGGAGGAATACTTTTTTGCATACCAAGTACGCTGTTCACGACTGAGCCCCAGCTTTTCTAAGGTTTCTAGCCTTTTTGTGAGCCATGTGTCTGTATTTGTAAGATATTCATACTCATTTGACACATATTCGGGAGTTTTCCACCACTCATAAAAGAGATTGTGGCAAGCGTGAGAGTCCCATAGCGCTTTTGCCTCATTAAAGCCATTTGCGGTTGTTTCATAAATGCAAAGAGCATCCTTAATCGCTGCCTCCTGTATGGATTTTTGCAAATCAGCTAACGCGCAATGGAAAAATGCGACCTCTGAATAATGTATAAAGGACAATGTGCGGCTTCGTCCCACATTAGAGGTGGCTGATGCAATTCGCCAAGAGGAATTTAGCTTATCAAAAAACAGCTCGTTTACAGAATTAAACCTTTCAGTTGGCTTTAATCTTTCGGGCAGATTGTTATAAATCAGCTTAGCCTTGTCGATAAAAATTGCTTTTGTGTTATCGTCTCTGTCTGCAAGAGTAAAGCCGGAGAAGTTTTTTCTAACAATGGCATAGGCAAGCTGAATGGCAGTAATCACAGTTGTAAAGCCCTGCTGACGACCCTTTAAAACGAAAAATGGCTTAGATGTGCCTAGCATTTCTATCTTATTTATAAAATCCCTTTGCACATCGTTTAAAAAAAAGGGGACATTTCTTTTGTTCTTATCAACGATTGTAAAGCAACATTCAATAAGAAGATAAGGCCTTTTTACTATTTCAGCCCGTAAGCTTTCGTTATCAAGGATTTTGTCGCAAATGGCGCAGCAAAGCAGCTTATCGTATTCGATATTTTGCTTTTCCTGCCATCTGGCTTTCCTTTTGCTAATTAAATCCTGTATGGTTATCTCACTCTTTATTTTTACCAGCTCCTTTCTCTCTCATTCCCGCATATCTATTATTGCATAAAAAAAGGTGTACTGGCGGGTACAGTTTGCAAGCAAACAATGAAATCCAAGCAAGCTTGGAATAAATCAGCTATGCTGATGAAATCGCAAAGCGATTATCGACTTCATTCGTTAGGATTTTATTTCGTCCTCAAAACCATTGATTTTTTACTTTTTATATGCTAAAATATATTATTATTAAAGAACCGAGGCGAGGATATGAAAAAGCTATTTATTTTATTTCTTGCTCTTGCGTGCTTATTTATTGTATCCTGTGATATGATTGATACCAGTATGTTTGAGAGCGAGCCGGATATATTTACTGTTGAATATGAAAGTAACGGAGGCAGTGAGGTTATGCCTACTGAGGCATACGATGGCTACATAACAAAAAGACCTCACAATCCTACAAGGGACGGATATTTTCTTGAGGGCTGGTACACCGAGGACGGCGATAAGTGGGACTTTATGGAAAATGTTGTTACCGAAAATATGACCTTATACGCAAATTGGGTGCCGCTTTTTAAGGTTACCTTTGAAAGCAAGATTGGCAAAGCGCCTGAAGCGCAATATGTGGGCAAGGACAGATATGCTACTATGCCTACAGTATCGGCAAACGGTTATTATATTGAGGGCTGGTATTATAACGACGAAAAATGGGACTTTAAATTAAATGATGTTTCAGAGGATATTACACTAACTGCTAATTGGATTAAGCTAATTAAAATCAAGCTTGACGATACGGAAATGGAAATTATACCTAACACCTCAATTGCTAAGCTTCCTAAGCTTTATAAGGAGGGCGCATATTTTAAGGGCTGGTATATAAATTTAGGTAAGGGTCACTACGAAAGGGTGACCGAGGAAACTGTATTTACAGAGGATACCGTGCTTGTTTCCCGTTGGAACGAAAACGAGGATGTTGTTGTAATAGAGCTTAATGCAGGCGAGGGCTCGCTACATAGTGATTATTGCTTATTCAATAAGGAAAAGGGAGCAAGGCTTGGCGCGCTTCCTGAGCCTTGGGCGCCACTAAATGCTAGCTTTATTGGCTGGTATGACGAAGGCGGTGTTAGATACTCTAAAAGCTCGGTAGTTCTTGATAGCCTTACCCTTACAGCTAAATATCAGTACAAAACTGAATGTACAGTAAATGAAAATAAGGAGCACCGTTATACAATATGGAGCTATAATGCTGACAGAGCAAGCTGTACAGAGGATGTTTATTGCGAAAGATACTGTATGGATTGTCAGATACAGGAGCTAAGATATATTGAGGACGCAACTGGTCACACCTACGACGAAAGCTGGACCTATGAGCTTATGAAGCAATCACGAAAATGCATTGAATGTGGTGAAATACAGACCGTTGATTATAGAAATATGAACGATACGGTTGATAGCGTTATCATAGAGGGCGATGTGTACGGAAAGGAAAATACAGATTGCTTATTTAATGGCGATATGACCGAAACTACAGACAAAACCTTCTGTGGCAGGGGTAACGGTGAATTAGCTGTCTATGTTGATTTAAATGACGCAACAGTGATTGACCATATTTTCCTAAAGGGCGTGGGAAATCTTACATATACTGTATATGTTATGTGGGAGGGCAACCACGAATACACCCCTGTAGGTATTGGCTATTTTGGCGAGAGTATAACAAGAATTAATGTACACGCACGCATAACAGGAATAAAAATTCAAATGGAGGAAAGCGGTGACGGCATAGGCTTCTGGCAGGAGCTGATTATTGCTCAAGCGCCTGAATTTTAAGCTATGAAAAACAAGAATTTATTAGCAGTTATTACATTTTTATTTGTTACTATTTTAATGCTTTGTCTATTTTCCTGTGGCACTGAGCAATATACCGTTACATTTGATGCAGACGGTGGAAGCGCAGTTGAAGCACAGATTGTAGAGGAAGGCAAAAATGCTGTTAAACCACAAGCCCCAACTAAAGAGGGCTACAATTTCGCAGGCTGGTTTAATGGGGATACCGAGTATAAATTTGATAGCATAGTAGGTGGCGATATAGCACTTAAGGCTAAATGGGAAAAGAAAGCCTACACCGTTACCTTTGATGCAAACGGCGGAAATGGCTCAACCGAAAAAACCGTTCAGCACGGAGATACAGTAAAAGCTCCTATGGTATCAAAGCCAAGCTATTCACTTGT
Organism: Clostridia bacterium; assembly: GCA_017625915.1. GTDB lineage: Bacteria > Bacillota > Clostridia > Oscillospirales > CAG-272 > RGIG2000. The sequence goes on along the minus strand of JAGAJV010000026.1, from coordinate 444 downwards.
AGGCTGGTTTAACGGGGACACGCAGTGGAATTTTAAAACCGACACTGTAACAGAGGATATTACCCTCGTTGCAAAATGGGAAGCGTTTAATTAAACAAAGCAACCAAGACACCGTCTTGGTTGTTTTTTCTTGTTTGGCAGTAATTTTCACTTGACACATAGCCTCGAAAGTGCTATACTTTATAAAAATAATATTTATAATTTAAAGCTCCGTTCCGTAATTCTTCATCAGTCTAATTTTGCTGACTGCTGACAGCTAACGGCTAACGGCTGTTCTCCTTTCGAGGAGAACGAAAGGAGAACAAATGAAAGCAGTAGTAACCGTAATCGGTAAGGACAATGTTGGAATTATAGCATCAATCAGCCAAGAATGTGCTAAGCACGGCGTAAATATCGTTGATATTACACAAAGCGTGCTTCGTGACTATTTTGCAATGATTATGC
>JAGAJV010000196.1 GCA_017625915.1 Clostridia bacterium | reverse complement strand
TTTAATGTATATTGTGGCTCGGTATCCGGTCCACAGGACGAAGAGCCTACACCTGAGTTTTTATAGTCAATTCTTATATGTGTTGCATAAGAATCGCCTATGTCATCTGTATGCTTAGCATTATAAAGCTGTTCAATACTATAGCTTGATACATTAATATCAAAGCATTTATCTGATGTAAATGTTAGCTTATCCTCTATATTAAGGACACGCACGCCTCTATGTGTACCGTGCTCCTGTGGCATTACATAGTTTACATATTCATTTGAAGCAGTGCTTTCAAACCAAGCTTGCTTTACATGGTGAGACATATCTATATAGTTTTCGTACGGACCCATACCGAAGTATTCAAAGCGCTGATTTTCTTTATTCAGCTTAAATTCAAAGCCTAAGCGAGGTAACCAAACAGTATCCTTTCTTACCTCACCGTTTAATGAGTAAGAAATTTGTCCGTTTGAATATACTGTAAGCTTTAATTTGTACTTAAAGAAAGGGACACGGGAAATTCCACCTATGCTTGCATCTGCAACGATTGAATTATTTACAATTTTTGCATTGTAAACATTAGTGAATTGATAATCAAGGTTTTCGCCCTGCCATTCGTCCTTCTTTGCCCAACGGAAAATCATTCTCTTATCGTTATCAGTAGCAGCTCTAAAGGCGCTTAGCTTAACAGGCTCACATAGAAGCTCTTCTCCGTTTACTACCATACTGTCAAGGTTTCCTAGCTGTTTATTGAAGCGATATTCAAAATTCTCGCCCTTTGCATATATGTAAATTTTTTCTTCGGTTAGCTTTACAGGTGTTAATTCTTCCTTGACTGTAATTATCTTACAAGGAATTGTCTGTGAAAGCTCGCCAAGTAAATTACCGTCCGGTGAATACATAGCTACATCAACGCTTGCACCTAAATAGCATTCTGTAGGAATAACATCGGTAGTAATATAGGCGCTCTTTTTTGGTGCTAGGTCTAAAGAAAATTCCTTTTCTTCGACTACATTATCATCTACTCTTATTTTGTAAATGAATTTATGTTCCTTTATGTTTGTAAAATCGTAATGGTTTGTAACCTTGATTTTTCCATTCTTATATTCAAAACGGAATGGTGCAAATGCAGATTTTACCTCATATGTACCTGCTTTAAATGATCTATCAGCAAATACAAGACCGTCGCAGCAGAAGTTGCCGTCGTGGGTTAGCTCGCCCTCAAAATCGCCACCGTATTTTTGAACGCCGTTATCAAGGACAACATGGTCAGCCCATTCCCAAATGTTTCCGCCTATGAAGTTTGGATACTTGTAGAACATATCTACATATTGCCAAACATCACCAGGACCATTACCCATTGCATGAGAAAATTCACATAGGTAGAATGGTTTGCCTTTATTTTTGTAAACAAGCTCATCCATCATTCTCTGTCTGCTTGGATACATAACTGACATTACATCTGTTTTGGAAATTCCTTCTTCTTTCCAGCAAGCACTTTCAAAATGAACAAGGCGTTCTCCGTCGTGTTGTCTTATGTAGTTGATCATTGGGTCATTTGAAATTGGATGATATCCTGCCTCATTGCCAAGTGACCACATAATGATAGATGGGTGGTTTTTGTCTCTTTCGTACGTACGAGCCATTCTTTCTTCGTGTTCTTTTGCCCAATCGGGATGGCTGCAAGGCCATTCGTTTACTCTCGTATCATAATGATAGTTTACACTTGGTAAGCGGCGGACAAAACCGTGGGCTTCGTTATCACATTCAAGAATAACGTAGAAACCCATCTCATCGCACATTTCAACAAATTTTGGATGTGGCGGATAATGTGATGTTCTTACACTGTTTATATTCAATTCTTTCATCAATTCAAGGTCATAGCGCATATCGTCATCAGACATACAGTAGCCCTTGCCAATCATTGTATCGTGGTGGTTAATACCCTTGATTTTGATAGGCTTACCATTAACTAATAGTTCTTGCTTGCTTGACACCTTGATTGTTCTGAAGCCAACCCTTTGTACAATTTCTTCGCCGTTATATTCAATGATAAGGTCATAGAGGTAAGGATCCTCGGCTGTCCATAGATGTGGCTTTTTAACATTAAGCACACATTCGGTACCACTGCCTTCTGCAATAAGATTATCACCGTCAAACAATCTATATGAAGCATCTTTGTCTGCTTTGATAACTACTTTTTTGTTATCGACAGTTCTTATATCAATATCTTTAATATGACCCTTGGGACGAGATAGCATATAGACATCTCTGAATATTCCATTAAAACGGAACATATCTTGGTCTTCAATATATGTGCCTGCACAATACTTATAAACGTTCACACGAATAGTATTTGTGCCTTGCTTAACATATTTAGAAATTTTAAATTCCGCTTGAAGGTGACTACCTTGGGTAAAACCAACGTATTTGCCATTAATAAATAAAACAGCACAAGAGCAAACACCTTCAAAAACAATATATGTTTCTTTTTTAGTATCGTTTACTTCGAACTCTCTTTCATATACTCCCATTGGATTGATGTTGGGAACATATGGCATATCACAAAGATGTGGAAAATTTATGTTTGTGTAGTTTGGATATTCGTAGCCATTTAACTGCCAACAGGATGGAACTTCAATTTCGTCCCAGCTTTGTGGCTCTTCTGCAATATCACTATTTTCAAAAAAAGCGAATTTCCATTTTCCGTTTAAGGAAAGGTATTCTGCTTTTCCCTTTGGAATATAGTAAGCTCTTTGTAGCTCTCTATTTTCGCTAGTTTTTAGTGGATTTTCGTAAAAGCGCATAAAGACCTCGCCATTTTTTTAAATTCTATTGTTATTTTAGCACATAAAGCAAAATTAGTCAACTATATATTTACAAATATTTGATTTTATGATAAAATATAAAAAAACTTTAGGAGAAATGAAAAATGAGCAAGACTGTATTGATTACCGGCGGAAGCCGTGGGATAGGCAGATGTGCTGTTAAAGCGTTTGCAAACAATGGCTACAATGTGGCCTTTACATATCTAAATTCTGAAGAAAAAGCTGAAAAGTTAGCCACAGAGTGCAGTGCTTTTGCAATAAAGGCTGATGCGTCAAATAGTAAGGATGTAAGCAATGCCGTTGATTTAACAATAAAAAAATTTAGTAAAATTGATATTCTTGTTAACAATGCAGGAATCGACGAGTTCTGCTTATTTACCGATATTACTGATGAAAAATGGCACAAAATGATAGACACTAATCTTTCTAGCGCTTTCTATGCCTCAAGATCGGTTTTAAAGGATATGATTAAACGACAAGATGGTGTAATTATTAACATTTCTTCAATGTGGGGCGAGGTTGGTGCTTCCTGTGAGGTTCACTACTCTGTTTCTAAGGCCGGACTTATTGGTTTAACAAAGGCTCTTGCTAAAGAGGTTGGTCCGTCTAACATTAGAGTAAACTGTGTAAGCCCCGGAGTCATTGATACAGATATGAACGCACATCTTACAAATGAGGATATAGAACAGTTAAAGAACGACACTCCCCTCGGTAAAATCGGAACATGCGAGGATGTTTGTAATGCAATTCTCTTTTTGGCTTCCGATAAGGCTTCGTTTGTAACCGGACAAGTTTTAGGTGTAAATGGTGGGTACATTATATAGCATAATTCAAATATTTAATTAGAAATTGCTAGCTTGTCAAAAAAGGAGTTTAGCAAAAAAATACCCTTGCGTAAAATACGCAAGGGTATTTTTGCTATTGGGTTAATGCTTTGATTTGATTCAAGTTGAATCCTATTACAGTAGAGGACAATGTATCGCTTTGAATATATAAAACATTTTCCCCATCATAGATATAACCTGCAATTACAAAATTGTGATTTGCAATATCATCTGTAATATTAGTTAATACAAAATCGTAGGTTGTATATGAATACTCCTTTAGCGATGCCTTTATAACCTTAGCCCCTTCAACTGTTATCTTTTCTCCTGTTATTGCGTCTAATGGTGCTTTGCCATTAAGTCTATCATATGAGGTGAATACTGCACCAAAATCAATTGTTTTGCCTGTTTTCTTTTCATATGCTTCAAGTGCATCCATATCAATATCAAAGCCTACGCACATTGATGTTCCATCTGGTCCTACTGAATATCCCTTGAACTTGATTATATCATCAATTGTTACTGTGCTAACCGCTTCGTCAACTAAATCCTCATCTGTTGTTGCTAAAGCAAAGGTTGAGAATTTGTCGATTTCAACTGTAATTGTATCAGGATTGTCGTCAAGGTCGGTTAATACTGTTACCTCGCCACAATGTACATGTACCAAGGAATAATGCTTCATTCCTTTGTACTCTTCAGGTATTTCAAGTGTTACTCTGAATTTACCCATTGCATCGGTATCCTTATATACACTTGTTATTACCTTATCGCTTCCGTTTGAGGTTTTTGTCATTGAAATTTCATAATATTCTACGATTTCGCCCTTACCTGCCTTATCCTTCATATTATGATGGATAAAGTCATTAGAGGTTTCAATACCGTTTTTGTTATCCTCCCACTTTTCCTGCTTTTCTACAGTTATTGTGAAAGAAATATCGTCGCCCTTTCCAATTTCATCTCCTGAAATTACCAAGCCACTATTCTCAACACCTTCGTTATTTTCACAGCCTGCTAACCATTCAATATACTTATTAAGGCGTTGAATATACTTCTTGGAGAGTTGCTTCTTTTCCTTTTCTGATAAGCTATCATAGAAGCGTTTCTCGTCAGCTATTCTTTGTCTGTATTGTTCTGCCTGCTCCTTGCTTTCAAAATCCGGGATTTCGTTTTCAAACTTGTCTTCTCTATCCTTGATTTTGTCAGCCTTTACTATATTAATATTAGTATTTCCGTGTATCTTTCCGTTACGAACTACTATTACTGTAAAGCCCATACCATCATTTTCGGTGAGAGCCATTATGATATACAAGCCATCCTTTACATTCTTAAAGGAATACTTTCCGTTTTCGCTTGTAACCTTTGCGTATTCTACTCCAAAGGCATTATACATTATGAATTCGCAGGACTTTGATTTATCCTTATTGATATTTGCTTTTCCTGATACTGTTGTTGTATAATCGTTTTCCTCATATAGAACGATTGTTTCTATCTCAAATGTACCACTCTCGGTTATTGAGATATATGCATAGCCGTATAGCTCATAGCTTCTATCGTAGCCATGCTTTTTATCAGGACGCATTTCTGTTGTCTCAGCAACTATTGAATAATCGCCAAATGGTAGATTTTCAAAGGAATATTTTCCGTCCTTATCGGATTTTTGTGTTGCTATTACATTGCCCTGCTCATTATAT
>JAGAJV010000195.1 GCA_017625915.1 Clostridia bacterium | reverse complement strand
TGGGAGGGCGTTGGAAACGGATATGTAAGAAATATTGATTCCATTTTAAGCGTTTTATATCCCGAAAAATTAATTCATATAACAAATGTAGGCTGTGGCGGTGCTACTAGCACAGATATGCTAAGAGATTGGGAAACCAACGTTGAAGCCTGCAAGCCTGATTATGTATTCTTTATGATTGGCGCAAACGATGTATGGCGTCAATTTGACGAGCCTGCTATGTATGCAGAAAGCTACACACCTGAGGTTTATAGAAAAAATATTGAAGCTGTTTGCGAAAGAACAGTTAATAAGGTTAAGGGTCTTTTTGTAATCAGCCCATTCTATATGGAGTCAAACGATAACGACCCTATGAAAAAGAGAATGGTTGAATATGCCGGAATTTGTAAAGAGGTAGCAGAAAAATACGGAGCTACATATATTGATGTTCAAGGCGAGTTTGATAAGCACCTTGTACACAGATACCCTGCATATATCTCTTGGGACAGAGTACATCCGAATTGGGTTGGCTCAATGATTATTGCTAAAGAGGTATTAAAGGCGATTGGTGCAGACCCATTATATTAGTGGTTAGTCTTACATTCTGCATCCTAACACATTGATATTTTACATATAAGGAGGAAACAAAGTGGCTAGCTGTAGTGAGCTTCGAGCAAGGGCGAGGGCTTCTCTTGAAAATAATATTTTTAGTGGAAGCTGGCTGTTTACTCTTCTTGCTTGCGTTTTAATTAATCTTGTTGCTAATGTGCTTACCGGCACAGGAGTTTTAGCGCCTGTTTTATTTATCGTGTATGGTTGCTTACAATTTGGCTTATTCTCATTCATACTTGACGGTGTACGCAAAAATGAAAACAAAAACGAATTAAATACACTTTTTACAGGCTTTACTGAAAATTTAGGCAGAAATATTCTTACCGGTATTCTTTATCAGGTATTTATATTTCTTTGGACTTTACTGTTTATAATTCCCGGTATTGTTATGTCCTATGCCTACTCAATGACATTCTTTATTCTTAAGGATAACCCAGAAATGTCTGCTTTAGATGCCATAGGAGCAAGCAAAAAAATGATGAAGGGCTATAAAATGAAAGCATTTTTGCTTGATTTATCCTTTATCGGTTGGATATTTATAAGCGTATTTTGCTGTTGTGGTATTGGCATGCTATGGGTTACACCTTATATGCAAGCTGCAAAAGCTGAGCTTTACGAGGAAATTAAGCTAAATAGATATTATGACGAATAAACAAAAAACTGCTGAGTAATCAGCAGTTTTTGTTTTTAGTTAGATATAAATGTTCCGTCTACAATTTTGCCATGAGCTACTCTTCCGTCCGGATAGGTGCAAACAATATTAGTTGCGTTTTTGTTATCCTGCCAAAAGCCCTCATAGGTTGGTCCGTTATAAACTATCTCCTTGCCGTATCCTCCCCAGGTTTTATTAGCCCATTCGCCCTCATAAGAGCCCCAGGAGTATTCCTGCTTGCCGTTACATTTTTGGTCGTCCTTCCACTGACCGCGATATACGCTTCCGGATGGCAAATAATAAACGCCGTAACCGTTCATTTTATCGTTTTCCCATTCGCCTTCGTATCTGCCGCCGTCTTTCCAGAAAAATCTACCAAAGCCCTTTCTTACATCGTTAACCCAGTTGCCCTCATAGCGACTGCCACTATTCCAATAATATGTGCCGTAGCCGTTGCGCTTGCCGTTTGCAAGCTCGCCCTCATAGTAGCCATTACTATATGTTTCCTTTTTGATGTTTTTGGCTGCCTCAACAAATTTTCCTTTTTCAATTTTTCCTCTTTTTGTAACTCCGTTATAGGTATAAAATACATTGTCGGCAGTATCTCCGTCATACCAAAATGCCTCAAAAACCTCGCCCTTGTTGTTAGTTTCCTTGCCGTTACCGTAGCGATAATCGTTCTTCCACTGTCCCTCATAGGTTCCCCATTCAACAGTCATTTTTCCGTAGCCGTGCTTTAAGTCCTTTTCCCATTCGCCATCGTAAACAGCGCCACTATTCCAATAATATACACCGTGACCGTGACGAAGTCCATCCTTGAAGTTACCCTCATAGTAACCGTTATCGTAATCTAGCTTGTGATATCCGTTATAGCTGTCAGGAATAAAGTCTTTATTTTCAATTTTGCCGTGAGTAATCTTTCCGTTATCGTTTTTTGTTACATCAGATGCAAAATCAAAGCCGTTCCAATTGCCCTCATAAACAATACCGTTATTGTGGACCTCCTTGCCTCTGCCGTACCAATTACCGTCCTTCCATTGTCCCTCGTAGTAGCCCCACTGATAGGTTTCCTTGCCAAAGCCGTTTTCCTTATCGTTTACCCAGTTGCCCTCATAAGTATTTCCGTTTGCGAAGTACATTGTACCCCTGCCGTGCTTTAAGTCGTTTGACCATTGACCAACATATTTCGCGCCGCTTGCATAGTAATATGTGCCTTGACCGCTAAATTTTTTGTATGCGAAGCGACCTACATATTTATCGCCGTTGTCCCAAACAAATATGCCTTGACCGTGCTCCTCGCCACTGAAGTTTACCTCGCCCTCATAATAGCCATTATTGTACGTTATTCTTGCCATATTACTATCTCCTGTTCACTATTTAAGCATATATTATGCTTGCGCTATCCTTAATTAACTGCATAGCCTTAGAGGAAATAATGTGTCCCTCCAGGTGGAATTTTGGCATTTGCTTCTTTGCCTCGTCAACTGAAATGCCACGGGAAATTGCAACATTATTATAGTACGCTTCCATTTCCTCGTCGCTTGTTGTGATATTTTCTGTCTTGATAATCTTATCTAGAATTAACTGCATTGAAAGCTGCTTCTTTGCCATTTCTCTGATTTGCGCCTTTAAGCCCTCAACGCTGCCTGCGCCCATCATTGAAACCATCATTTCAAGCTCCATACCAAATTGCTTCGCTTGATTTTCATAAGCCTCTAATTGATACTTGACCTCGTCCTCAACGATTGCGTCCGGAATATCAATCTTATTATTTTCACAAAGAGCATCCTCGATTTTTTGAGAAATTTCCTCAAAAACTGCTCTTTCCTTTGCTCTGTAAATTTCCTCTCTTAATACCTTGTTTAAGTCCTCAATAGTATTAATGCCTGTTAGCTTCTTGCTTTCTGCATATTTTGTAGCAAGCTCGTCGTTAATTTCCGGCTGTTTTCTTTCCTTAATATCGTGTAGAGTTACCTTGAAATCTGCATCCTTACCAGCTAATTCCGGTGTGTATTCGTCGGGGAATTTTACCTTGATAATTCTAACCTCACCCTTTTCCATACCTACCATTTGCTCCTCAAAGCCCGGGATAAACATACCTGAGCCAATTATAAGCTCATAATTTTCAGCCTTGCCACCCTCAAACTCTACTCCGTCAACGCTACCAACAAAATCAATTACTGATGTTTGACCGTTTTGTAGGCTGCCCTCAACGGAAACAAGAGTGCTCATTTGATTTGCAATTTCAGCCTTCTTATGTTCAATCTCGTCAACTGTTACAGACGGTGTTTTGCTACTTAATTTAATTTCAAGTCCCTTATATTTACCTAGCTCAAATTCAGGTGTCTTATCAAGCTCAATTGTAAAAATTGTGTCTGCCATAACATCAAGATTAACAAGATTTACTCTTGGCTGACTGATTACTACAAGCTTGTTTTCCTCAACTGCCTGTCTGTAGCCCTCTCCCATAGCAATATTTAACGCCGCATAGTTTAATTCGTCCTTGCCATACTTTACAATAAAATCGTTCATTGAGAGGCTTTCCTCATTCTTTTGCTTGCAAAGGCTTTCAAGCGCCTTGCCAAGATAAACGCTGAATTCGTCATATGGCACGGTAAATTCAATTTTAATTATCTTTTTTTGCTCGCTTAATGTGTATTTCATATTATTCTACGTGATATCCTAAAATGATATCTACATCCTTTCTGTTTTTATACTCACCCTTAGTAAAGTCCGGAATTTCCACAGGCTTGCCACCGTTCTTAATTGATTCCTCGCTTAAGCAGGATATGCACATCCAAGCTGCTGCATCATATACATCAAGCGCCATTGGAATACCAGCCTTTAGTCTATCAATAAAGTCACGAAGCTCAATATAGTCCATACCGCCATGGCCTGCATCTAACTGCTCCTTAGTGATATTCTTCCAGCAATCCGGAAGCAGGTCGTTATATTTATCTGCGTTATTCAGATAATTGTCAATAAACTCCTTGCCTGTCCAATATTCATTATTGCCATCAAGGAATACGCTGTTTGTAAATTGCTCGTACATGCCCTTTGTACCTCTTACTGTAAAGGCTCTGTTATATGAGCGAGGTAATGAGGTATCAAGTGTTAAAAGCATAGTTTCGCCATTTTCACAGGTAATGATTGTTTGAACAATGTCGCCCTGCGCAAAATCAACACCCTGTAAATCCGGATCAACCTTGTCCTTATTATCAATAACATATTGCTCCATACCAAAGGATTTTGAAGCAACAGAAACAAGTGACACCATTCTGTTACCGCGGTTAATGCCAAGCACCTTAGCCATAGGACCAAGCTCGTGGGTTGGGTAGTTTTCGCAGTTTCTGTTCAGATAGTTTCTTAAACGGTAGTGTCTATTCTCCTTGCCGTGAACAACCTCATTTCTTAGATCGTGGCCATATGCGCCTGAGCAGTGTACTATCTTACCCAAAATGCCCTTCTTAGCGATTGCAGTAGCAAGTAGCTCTTCCTTATTATAACAGCAGTTTTCAAGGAACATAAATGGCACTCTTGTTCTTTCCCAGGTATCAACAAGGTCGTAGCACTCCTGTAGGCTATAAGCGCCGCCAACCTCCATAGCAACCGCCTTGCCTGCATTCATAGCATCAATAGCAATCGGAATATGTAGCTCCCAGTCAGTTGCAATAAATACTGCGTCTATATCGTCTCTTTCTAAAATTTCCTTATAATTAGTTGTTCCGAACGGTGTGTTGCCCTTCTTTTCGATAACCTTATTTATCGCGTTTTGAACTCTGTCCTCGTACTTGTCACAAACTGCAAGCACATCTACATCCTCAAAGCCTAAAAAGATTTCTGTCATACCGTAGCTACGGCATCCAAAGCCTATTACACCAAGTCTGATTTTATCCATTTTATTTTCTCCTTTGTCGCAAAACAGTGGTCAGCAGTCAGCCGTCAGTGGTCAGTGATTAGTCCCATATCCTGTCCCCTATATCCTGTCCTCTGTACCCTATCTCCTATATATTATCACAACAATCAAATAAAGTCAATATTGACATATATATTTTAAAATGTTAAAATATATATAAAGCGAGGTAATTAAAATGAAAAAATTTTTGTTATTGTTTATATTAATTTTATGTGTTGCTCTTTTAGCGTCCTGTAATATGCAGGAGCAAATAGGGCAAATGTCCGACAAAATAAAGGACCAGATTATAGATATGGCAGGTAAGTTTATAGAAAAGAATACTGATAGCAGTCCTATTGTGGATGAGCCCTCCGATACTCCAAACGAGCCTGACGAGCCAAGTGTACCTGATGTACCAAGCGAGCCAGATGTGCCTGATGTACCAAGTGAGCCAGATGAGCCTGTTATACCTGATGTACCAAGCGAGCCTGATGTGCCTGATGTTCCGGATATTCCGGACGAGCCCGTTATACCTGAGGTGCCTGATTATATCCTACTTGAAAGAGAAAAATATCCATTAAATAAATATATAGGTCTTACTATTACAAAGGAATACGGCGTAAATCTTACAAATGAAGATTATAAATATAAAAGCGTATATGGTCACGGTAGACTTGAAATTGCATTAGACGAAGCATTAAAGGCTAATCCAATTACATATTTTTCAATCAGCGGTATGGAAAGCTCAGCGCTTTTAGATTTTGATTTATCACAGGAATATGTAATCAGCGATATTGCAGCAAAAGTACACGAGTTTGCAAATAAATATTGCTTAAGCACAAATGCTCTTTCAAATTTAAGACGAATTGAAATCGGCACAAATCCAGATACGAAAATCAGCGCTAAGGATTATGCACTTTTGTTAAATACAATTTACGACGATAATTGTATGCAAAATGAAAATAAGGTAGGAACAACCTTTATAAACCCCGAAATCAGATTAATTACAGGCAAAATGTCACTTAATCTTCCTTATATACAGGAATTAATGAATGAAATTAAGCTTTTAAGAAATGACGAATTTCTACCAATCGGCGGTTGGTCCTTCTCAGTATCCACAGAGGGCAAAAGGCCTGAGGACGCATTTTTAGGTAATGATGCGTTAAAGGAGCTTATTTCCTACAGAAACGAAAATTATAATTCTATTGAAATTCATATAAGCGATTTTGGCTGGGACACTGTAAATACAGAAAGCAGTAGCTTTGTAGCACCAAGCGACGATTACACAAGCGAGGAAATACAGGCTATGTATATTCTCCGTTCCTTCTTAATTTTACAGGGTATGGATGTTGATAAGGCATCATATGATATGATAAACGACACAACCGAGAATGGTCACGGTATCATAGCGGCTGATGGTACAAAAAAGCTTTCCTACTCACTTCTTGAATACTTTAAGACTAAAATGAACGGAATGTTCCTTTCTGAGATTGTATCAAACGGTGAAAACGATTGCTATTGCTACAAGCTTGAAAACGATGCAGGCAAAACAATTTATGCTGTTTGGTCAAGTAATGGTCTTAAATCATATACTGTAAGAAATCTACCGGAGAATGTAACTCTTAGCACCTACGATAAAGCAGCTAAGGAATACACAGATACAGAAATAACAACACAAGGTCTAATTACTAAGGTAATTAACGAAAGCATAATGTTTTTGGAATACACAAACAACTAAATCCCTATGGGAATAAATCCAACTGTGTTGGATGAAATTCTAACGGGTGAAATCGCTAAAGCGGTTTAAAATTAAATATTACATATACTTTGCTTCATCTATCCTTTCTTCCTTGCAAAGCAAGGATTTCATCACGATAGTGATTTCATCGTGAAACGATTTCATCTGCGAAGCAGATTTCATTTCGACCGAAGCAAAGCGAAGGGAGCTATTTATGGGAATTATTAAAGCATTTTTTGATTCAATAGGCGGAAATCTGGCTGACCAATGGCTAGAGGTAATTGAATCCGATAATATGAGTGATACTACAGTTTTTACATCGGGTAAGGCTGTAAGAACAGGAAAAAGAAGCAGTAACAAAAAGGGTAGCGACGATTACATAAGCGACGGAAGCGTTATCCACGTTTATGATAATCAATTTATGCTACTTGTTGACGGTGGCAAGGTGGTTGACTACACTGCCGAGCCCGGCTATTATAAGGTAGATACCAAGAGCGCGCCATCTCTGTTTAACGGTCAATTTGGCGACACCTTAAAGGAAATGTTTTCAAGAATTAAGTTTGGTGGCGTTCCATCAGGCAAGCAAAAGGCTTATTATATTAATCTACAGGAAATTAAGGGCATTAAGTTTGGCACAAGAGCGCCTGTAAGCTATTTCGACGGCTTTTACAATGCAGAGCTGTTTTTAAGAGCCTTTGGTACTTATTCAATTAAGATAACTAACCCACTTAAATTCTATAAGGAAGCTATTTCAAGAAATGCAGACTCTGTTGATATTAACGATATTAACGAGCAATATTTATCCGAATTTTTAGAGGCGCTTTCTGCTTCAATTAATAAAATGTCCGTTGACGGCATAAGAGTTTCACATATTGCGTCAAAATCTCCGGAGCTATCAAAATATATGGCAAGCGAGCTTGACGAGGAATGGAACGAGCTTCGTGGCTTTGAGGTGCTTTCTGTCGGTATTGCCAGCATAAGCTACGACGAGGAGTCCAAAAAGCTTATTAATATGCGTAATCAAGGCGCTATGCTTGGCGACCCAAGCGTTCGAGAGGGATATATTCAAGGCGCAGTTGCTCGTGGAATTGAAAATGCAGGCTCAAATCCAAATGGTAGCGCTACTGCCTTTATGGGTATGGGACTTGGAATGAATGCAGGTGGCTCATTTATGCAGGGCGCAAGCCAAGCTAATATGGCTCAAATTGAAAAGCAACAAAAAAATAACGCAAATGGCTGGACCTGCTCCTGCGGTCAAGTAAATCAAGGCAATTTCTGTCAAAATTGTGGTTCAAAAAAGCCTGTAGCTAACGGTTGGACCTGCTCCTGTGGTGCTAATAATACAGGAAACTTCTGCCAAAACTGTGGTTCAAAAAAGCCTGAAGCAAGCGCAAAATTCTGCCAAAGCTGTGGCGCTAAGGTAACAGGCAAATTCTGCCCTGAGTGTGGAAGCAAGCTATAACGATAAGTCGTTATAGTAGCAGCCAGTGGCTAGCAGTCAGCGGTCAGATGGCTAGACCTTAGTGAAAAAACTAAAGCTATTCTATAACTAATTTAACTATTTTATGAAAGATACATCAGCTATCATGCCCTGTCCTTAAGCAATCTGCTGACGGCTGGAAGCTGACGGCTGACAGCTAAACATATGACATTAACCTATCAATGCCCCAACTGTGGCGCGGGGCTTAAATTTGATGCAGATACTCAGCTTTTTAAGTGTGAATTTTGCTTAAGTGAGCATACTGAAATTGACCTTGAAAAAACTGAGGCGCATAAAAAGGCTGAGGAAGCCAAAAAGCAAAATGAGGAATTTTGCAACCATATGAACGAATATTTGTGCAATCAGTGTGGCGCTGAGATTACAGCAGACGAAAATACTGTTGCAGATATTTGTCCCTATTGCCATAGCCCTGTAGTTTTATCCGGCAAGCTAAGTGGGCAAAAAATGCCTACTAAAATTGTGCCGTTTAAGTATTCTAAGGACGAGGCAATTAAGCATTTTTTAGCTTTTGCTAAGAAAAAATGGTTTGTGCCTAAGGATTTTACCGATAAGGCGCAAATCGAAAAAATCAAGGGCATTTATTATCCGTTTTGGGTAACTGATGCCGACACTCATATGTCAATTTACGCAAATGCAACAAAGGTGCGCACTTGGCGTATGGGTGACTATCGCTATACCGAAACCTCTTACTATAATGTACACAGACAGGGCAATATTCATTTTGAGGATATAGTTCACTCTGCGTATTCTGAGGCGGATAAGCGTATGCTTGAGGGCATTTTACCTTTCCCCGCTACATCTCAGCTTGACTTTAATATGTCCTTTTTAAGTGGCTTTTTGGCTAAGAAAAGAGATATTGAAAGAGAAACATTAGAGGACGATGTAAAGGAAAGAATTAACACACACGGTGCTACTATTTTAAGAAATACTGTAGGTCACTACTCTACCTTTGATATTAAAAGCAAAAGCACAAATATTTTATCCAGCCACTGGGATTATTCCTTAATGCCCATTTGGCTACTTACCTACAGAAATAAAAAGGGCAAGGCTTACACCTTTGCTATGAATGGCCACACAGGCAAAATCTACGGTGAATTGCCTATTGACAAGAAAAGGGTGACGATAGGTGGCGTAATTACAGGCGTTTTATCGGGGCTTTTAGCTGTTCTTTTAGGAGGTATATTCTTCCTATGAGAAAATTATTTATAGTTTTTATTTTAACATTTATTTTCGCTTTAGCCTTTGCTATAAGCGTAGGCGCGTCTAGCTACGGTGTATATGATAAGATAGATGCTTTATCCACACAGGAGGAGGCAAAAATCGAAAGCGCTCTTAAGGACGCAAGCGAAAAAACAGGAATTTCCTTTTATGTAGGAATTGGCTACTATACAGATAGAATAAACCAATTTGTAAGTGAAAATATGCTATATGGCAGTAATATGGTTGTTTTGCTTATAGAAAACGAATATGGCACATACTATTATCAGATGCATACAAGAGGCACTGCAATAGACAAAATTACAATAAACGAGGAAAATAAGCTTCTTGATAGCAGCGAGGTTTACGACAATATAAAGAGTGGTAACTTAGCCGATGGAGTGTCTAATTTTGCCAAAAAAGCCGCTCACGCATATAATACAAAGAATTATACACCGTTTATAATCTTTTGCGTAATAGTAACGCTTGCAGGCTCTGCTATTTTTGTAATAGTAATTGTAGTCCGTTATAAAACTAAAATCCGTGGCTCAACATATCCACTTGATAAATTTACCACATTAGAGCTAACAGGACAAAGCGATAGCTTTGTAACAAAAAACGTTATCCGAGTTCGTGTCCGCTCAAGCTCCTCAAAGGGTGGCAGAAGCGGTGGCGGAGGCGGTGGCTTCCGTTCAAGTGGAAGAAGATGATTTAGCTGTTAGCCATTAGACGTTAGCAGATAGCTCTCGTTTTCGCTTGCGAAAATATATCGATTTCATGCAATTAAAATATCGATACGAAGTAATTTCGAGTGCGAAGCACATATCGACACACGCATTGTGCATTTTTAGCCAACAGTGGCTAAAAAATTTAATCAACAAAAGAGGTCAAAATGAAAAAGCTTTTACTAGGTATTATTATAATTTTATCAATTTTTATGCTTTTTTCCTGTAATGTAGAAAACATTGACAATACAGACAGTCTTCCTATGGACTTAGAGGAGATTGCAACCAAAAATAGCGAGGCTGAGGCTGTAAGCGCCAACGATAATAAGCCCGAGGCTAAAATAGAAAACCAAGCCGAGGAAGCAAAGGAAAACGATGCCGACGCTTTGGCTAATGAGGCGCAGGAGGTGGATGTAGATATGGATGCTAATACAAGCGAATTTGTTTTAAAAGCAATTGTTAAAAAGGTTACCGGCGAGCATATTGAGGTTGAGGTTATCGAAAGCGATTACGCATTTGGCGTTTATTGGATTTTAACATCAAGCCAAACAAAATACTACAACGAAAACAGTTCACTTGTCGCTCGTAGCAATATTAAGGTAGGAGACACTGTGGAAATTTCCTACTCAGGTCAAACAATGCTTTCCTATCCACCACAGATTGTAGCATACACAATTTGCCTTATAAAATAACCTTATATAACGAGAGGCTGACACATTAAGGCACAACCACATTCCACGCAAAAATATATTAGCTAGTTTATCAATAGCTACTTGCAAATTATAAGGTTGAAAAACTACGTTTTTCTCCATTAATGTGGAATGTTATCGCCGTTTTCGTTCTCGACGTACGTAAGTACGCCTTCACTCGAAACCGACGATTTCTGCTCTTAATCTGCCTACCCTCTTGAATTTAGAGAGGCTGACACCTTAAGAATAAAAGACAGAAATTCGCTTGAATTTCTGTCTTTTTGTTATTTAGCTTAAATTTGCTAGTAATACAAGGCTTATTAATATGTCTGCCCCTTATATTTTCCGTAGCTTTTCAATTAATGTGCCGAAATTGCTTGGTAATTCACATTCATTAGCCTTCCCCTTGAGGGGAAGGGGGACCGTCTGGGACGGTGGATGAGGTGGATTTTAAAGCTTTCTTAGCCTCTCAAGTAATGTGCTGAAATTGCTTGGTAATTCACACTCAAAGTGCATAATTTCCTTTGTGCGTGGGTGTGGGAAGGAAAGCTCCCTTGCGTGGAGGATTTGACCGTCAAGCAGGCTTGCATTTACCTTTTCAAATTGGGTTTTGCCACCGCCGTACACGGTGTCACCGATTATTGGGTGACCCTTATAGCTCATATGTACTCTTATTTGGTGGGTTCTGCCTGTTTCAAGGTTTAATTTTATGTAGGAATAGCCTGTGTATTCCTCTATTACCTCATAGTGAGTTATGGCTTCTCTGCCACCTGCCACAACTGCCATTTTCTTTCTGTCAACAGGATGTCTTGCAATAGGCGCGTTAACTGTGCCACTCTGCTCCTTTAAATGTCCGATTATAATTGCGTGGTATGTTCGTTTTATTCCGTGGTCCTTTAAAAGTGAGGATAAAAATATATGTGCATCATCATTTTTTGCCACCACTAAAAGTCCGCTTGTGTCCTTGTCTATTCTATGGACTATTCCCGGGCGAATTACGCCGTTTATCCCCGATAGTGTGTCGCCACAGTGGTATAAAAGCGCATTTACAAGTGTACCACCTTCATTTCCTGGGGCTGGGTGAACCACCATTCCTGAGGGCTTATTTATAACTATAATGTCGCTATCCTCGTAAATTATATTTAAAGGTATATTTTCAGCCACGCAGTCAAGGATTTTTGGCTCTAGCTCCTCTATTTCAATTATGTCGCCCAAGCGAAGCTTATAGTTTTTGCTTTCAACCCTGCCGTTTACAGTTACATTTCCTATATCAATTAAATTCTGAGCGCTTGACCGTGTGATTTCCAATGAGGCAGAAACAAACACATCTAAGCGTTTTTTTACATTTTCCTCATTTATTATCATTCTTTTTGCCCTCTTTTATAATATCTCTTACAAGGCAGAAAATCACAAGCCCTGCGCCGACACAAACAAGGCTGTCAGCCACATTAAAGATTGCAAAGGACCAGCCAAAAAGCGTTTCAATAAAGGTTGCCTCAATCATATCAATAACATATCCATAGATAATTCTATCTATCATATTACCGATACCACCGCTAATTACAAGCGCAAGACCTATTTTAAACAGTAGCTTTTCCTTGCAAAAGCGAAAAAGATAGACACACATACCCACAATTGCAACGCTTGATACAATCATAAACACCCATCTATGATTTGCAAGCATACCAAAGGCTGCGCCCTTATTGTGTATATAGGTAATATCAAATACAGATGGAATTACAGGTATAGACTCATAAAGTGACATATTATTAGCTACAAGCAGCTTTGTAAGCTGGTCAAGCCCTATGCCTGATACAATAATTCCTATTAAAATTAAAATATTTTTCATTTCTATTCCTTAAATTATGTTAATTAAAAATATAAATAGATATGCCAAAAGCTTATCTAAGCCTCTTGTAAGCAACACTAACACTATAAAGGATAAATCAATAGGACAGCGTCTTGCAAAGTCCCATTTCCACATTAGCTTTCGTATAGGCAATAAAAGTGGCTCTGTCATTCTGAAGGATATGTTATACACCATACTGTTTCTGAAATCAGGTATCCAGGAGCAAACTGCCCTTACAAGAAGCAGAAAATCAAAGGCATATAAAAGTATAGATAGCGTTCTATAAATAATCCATAATGCTTCCATTTTTACCTCTTTTATAGGTCTGAAAAGATTTCGTCATCGTGGGTTGTATCAAAGATTTCGCCACTAATGTCAACATCCTTTGGTGCTAAAAAGAATGAATCCTGTGTCGCCTTTTTAATGCTTGCCTCTAATGCATAAGCAGCTCCGCTTATAAAGTCAATCATTCTTTTGTAAAGTTCCCTTTCAACTCCCTCTAAATTAAGAAGCACTGTGCTTCCCATAGACAAGTAGTCAACGGCAGAAAGAAGCTGTTCAAGGCTCTTTGGACTAACAACCTTTAAATCAAGATTGCCCTCAATGGAAACGCTTGCCTCGTTTTCCTCGTCGTCCTCGTATTCCTCTTCCTCGTCGTCCCATTCCTCATATTTGTTTTTCTTAAATTTATCAAAAAATTTCATTTTGATTTTCCTTTCTGCTTTGCATTGTAGTGGCTAGTATCTAGCGCCAAAAATACCGCTGCCTACTCTTACAAGAGTGGCTCCTGCTTCAATTGCATATTTATAGCTTTCGCTCATACCCATTGAGAGTATCGCGTTTTTATCATTTCCAAATAGCTTATCAAAAAGCTGCTTTGTAAGATCAAAATATTTTAAATATTCCTCTCTTGTGTCACACCTTGGCGCCATAGTCATAAGACCTCGCACGCAAATGTTGCTGTAAGACTTGGCCTTTTCGTAAAATTCGCACACATTCTCGGGCAAAATTCCACCCTTGTTTTCCTCTCTGCCACTGTTGACCTCTAAAAGTATATCCATAACCTTGCCGATTTTCTCGGCTCTTTTGTTAATTTCCTCTAGTAGTCCAACGCTGTCAACAGAGTGAATTAGCGACACCTTGTCAATTATATATTTAACCTTATTTTTTTGCAGTGTGCCTATAAAATGCAGCTCTGCACCTTTGTCGTATTGCTCGTATTTTTCTAAAAGCTCATTTACTCTATTTTCGCCAATATATTTACAGCCTAACGAAATTAAGTAATTTATATCCTCAACTGCTTGCATTTTTGTAGCACATAAAAGAGTAACATTTTTATTCATTTCTGAAATTTCATTTGAAATTCTTTCGTAATTTTCCTTAATTATTTGCTCCTTCATTGTGCTCCTCCAAAATTCTTAGCGCCTCATCAAGCGAGGATACCTCATCAACATAAACTGTATAATAATTTTTCTTTCTTGAAAACCAAGTAATTTGTCTTTTTGCGTACTGGCGTGTAGATATTTTTAGCCTTTCTATGCAATTTTCAAGTGTATCTACACCCTCAATAAATGGGATAAGCTCCTTGTAGCCAATTGCACCATATGAGGTATATTTTTCTTTAAGCATACCACTATTGTAAAGTGACTTAGCTTCCTCTAAAAGACCGTCAGAAAGCATCATATCAACACGCATATCTATTCTGCTTTTTAAAATTTCTCTATCCCTACAGGTTAAAAATAGCACTGTAGCATCATAGGGTGGCTTTTGCTCCTTTGATTTTTCGTCCCAAATGCTTTTAGGAATACCTGTGCATTTGTAAATTTCAAGTGCTCTTATAACCCTTTTTACATTGTTAGGGTGAATTTCCTCTGCGCTTTTTTCGTCCACCTCTTTTAGCATATTGTGAACATGCTCATTGCCCTTTTCAAACGCTATATTTTCAAGCTCCAGACGATAATTTTCGTCCTTAAAGCCACTTGAAAAGCTACCAATTTCAATTACGCTATCAAGATAAAGCCCAGTGCCACCACAAAAAATAGGTGTCTTGCCACGACTAGCTATATCCTCAATGCATTTTTTTGCCAAAATAGCATAATCGGCACAGGAAAACTCCTCGTTTGGTTCTTTTATGTCGATTAAATGGTGGGGTATCTCTGCCATTTCCTCTTTTGTAGGCTTAGCAGTTCCTATGTCCATACCCTTATATATCTGCATAGAGTCGCAGGAAATTATTTCACCGTCTAACTCTTTTGCTAATTTAAGCGCCAAGGCGGTTTTACCCACCGCCGTCGGTCCTACTATTGCAATAACTCGCATTTCCTGCTCCTTTCTATTTTCTTATTTTTGCTTATCAAATATTATTCTATGTGGTCGAGAAGCAAGCAAGACAAGGCGTACCACAGCACACGGGCGATAGCGAACCTCTGTTCGTTGAGGTCGTGTGTGAGGAACAACGCAGCATTGCAAGCTTATTCGATCATCATAGCATCGCCAAATGAGAAGAAGCGATATTTCTCCTTCACTGCCACCTTGTATGCGTCCATAATTCTTTCCTTGCCTGCAAGGGCAGAAATTAGCATAAGTAGTGTGCTTTCCGGCAAATGGAAGTTTGTTATTAATGTGTCAACTGCCTTAAATTTGTAGCCGGGATAAATAAATATTCCTGTGTTGCCACTGATTGCTTGAATTTTGCCATCCTCTGTAGCTACGGATTCAAGTGTTCTTGCTGAGGTTGTACCGACTGCCACAATTCTGCCACCCTTTGCTTTTGCGTTATTTATAATGTCAGCGCTTTCCTGTGATACAGAAATATACTCTGCGTGCATAATATGGTCGGTAATTCTTTCTGCCTTTACAGGACGGAATGTGCCAAGTCCCACATGAAGCATAACGGGGGCGATTTTTATTCCCTTTTTCTTAATTTTTTCAAGTAATTCCTTAGTAAAATGGAGTCCTGCTGTAGGCGCTGCGCTTGAGCCATTTTCCCTTGCATATACAGTTTGATAGCGATTTTTGTCCTCTAGCTTTTTTGTAATATAAGGGGGCAAGGGCATTGAGCCTATAATATCTAAAACCTCATAAATTGAGGAATATTTTTCTCTGTCAAAGTAAAATTCAACTATTCTGTTTCCGTCCTCGACGATTTCAGTAACGGTTGCCTCTAATATTCCGTTATAATTAATTTTACCACCGATTTTCACCTTTTTCGCAGGTCGAAGAAGCACTTCCCAACGGTTATCGTTTAACTGCTTTAAAAGCAGTGTTTCAATTTTAGACGGTGAGGACACGAAAACGCCCTCGCTTCTTATCTTTTCTCCGTAAATTCTTGCAGGAATTACCCTGGAATCATTGATTACAAGCACATCGCCCTCGTTTAGATAATCAATCACATCATAAAAATGCTTGTGCTGAATTTCACCGTTTTTCCTTAAAACCATCATTCTTGAATGGTCACGAGGCTCGCAGGGTGTTTGTGCAATTAGCTCCTCAGGTAAATCGTAATAAAAATCCTTAGTCTGTAAATCGGTTTTTGGTAGCTCGTTTTTTATCATTGTTTTGTCCTTTGAATATAATAGTAGTAGTTAGTAGCTAGCAGCCAGCCGTTAGCAGATTAACTTATAGCCTATTTATAAAGACTGCGTTTCTTATATTATATATTAAAGCGAAATATTTTTCAACAGTTTTTTATAAATAGCATTTTTCTTACGCTCAACCCATCAAGTAGCTGCTGACCGCTGGTGGCTGACGGCTGATTGCTCAAGCTCTGAAAGAGGTAACAAATGACCAAACAACTACTATTTCAAGGCTCTGCCACAGCCATTGTAACTCCCTTTCGGGACGGTGGCATAGATTATGAAGCATTTGGAAATTTAATAGATTTTCAAATAGAAAATAAAACGGACGCTCTTGTTGTTCTTGGCACAACGGGAGAAAGCGCCACTATATCGGAAAGCGAACGGTACGAAATTATCGCCTTTGCCAAGCGCAGAATTAATAAGCGAGTGCCACTTATTGTTGGCACAGGCACAAACAATACACAGGTAAGCTTAAGATACTCAAAAAGCGCTGAGAGTCAAGGGGCTGACGGTCTTTTGATTGTCACACCCTACTACAATAAAGCCACAGAGCGAGGATTAATTGAGCATTATAGCTTAATTGCCAAAAGCGTTGATGCGCCCATAATTTTATATAATGTACCATCACGCACAGGGGTA
>JAGAJV010000194.1 GCA_017625915.1 Clostridia bacterium | reverse complement strand
GTTGCAGTTGAATCCATCGCCTGTAATCCCCTCGCTAATATCTCCTTATATGTAATACTTGAAATTTTTTGTGCATTTTTATCTTTTCTTGGATCAGCTGTATAAATAGCATCAATGTTCTTAGCCATTAAAACAACCTCTGCACCAATTTCAGCTGCTCTTACAACCGCGGCTGTGTCAGTAGAAACAAATGGTATTCCAGCACCACCACCCAAAACTACAACCTTACCTTCTTTTAAAGCATTTTTTGCATCATCGCGAACAAATTGCTTTGCAAACGCTTTCATTTCAACCGATGTCATAACCTCGGCATCTAGCCCAGCGCGAATAAAAGATTCTTGTAATGCAACTGCGTTAATGCAAGTAGCGAGCATTCCCATATGGTCTGCCTTTACCCTGTCCATGTCTCCGCCGCTTCTGCCACGCCAAATATTTCCGGCACCTACCAAAACTGCAACCTCAACACCATTATCAACACACTTTTTAATAGTATTAGCTATTTCGCTAATATAGTCGAAATTTAAAATTCCGTCCTTTCCAGCAGATATTGCCTCACCAGAAAGCTTAAGTAATACTCTTTTATAAATCGGTGTATCCAAATCAAGCTCCTTAAATTTTATTTGCATAATTGTACAAATAATATAATACTATATTTTTAATCGTTTGTAAATAGTAAAATACAAAATAATATAAAAAAACTCAAACAGACTTCTCTGTTTGAGTTAATCTATTAAAAATTAGTTCTTACTTACCATTTTAGCGATTTCAGCAGCGAAGTCGTCTTCTCTCTTTTGTAGACCTTCGCCCTTCTCGAACATGCAGTAGCTTGTAACCTTAATGTCGCCACCGAAAGCCTTAGCTGTATTAGCTACATATTGAGAAACAGACATTTTGTCTTCCTTTACATACTCTTGCTCGAGTAAGCAGTTCTTTTCATAGAACTTGCCAAGCTTACCAGCAACCATCTTTTCAAGAATTTGAGCTGGCTTGTTAGCATTCTTAGGATCGTTAGCAAGTTGAGCCATAATAATAGCCTTTTCTTCTTCAAGATCCTTTTCTGGAACAGATTCCTTATTTAAGTAAAGAACAGGTGATGGAGCGCCAGCAACCTGAAGTGCGATATTCTTTGAGAATTCAGCAAAGCCTTCGTGGTTCTTCACAGCATCGTCAGCCTCAAATGTTACAATAACACCTGTTGATCCCTTACCGTGAATGTAAGTACCAACTGTACCGTCAACAATAACAAAACGACGAATATTCATATTTTCACCGATTGTAAAAATCATATCCTTAAGCTTAGCCTCAACAGTTAGTTCAGCATCATATTGCTTTGTTAAAAGCTCTTCAACATTTGCAGGTCTTGTAGCGAGAATTGTCTTTAGAACATTCTTAACGAAGTCAAGGAACTTTTCATTCTTTGCAACGAAGTCTGTTTCAGCATTTACCTCGATCATTGCAGCAGAATTCTTATCGTCAGCAACGAGGATATCAACAACACCCTCAGCAGCGATTCTATCTGCCTTCTTTGCAGCTACAGCAAGACCCTTCTCACGAAGTACCTTTACTGCTTCATCCATATCACCGTTAGCCTCAGAAAGTGCCTTCTTGCACTCCATCATGCCACAGCCTGTTACTTTTCTTAATTCATTTACCATACTTGCAGTAATAGCAGCCATTTTTGTATCCTCCGTAATTTTAAAATTATTCAGCGTCGTTAGCTACTTCTTCTGTAGCCTCGTCAACATTTTCAACAGGTGTTTCACCCTGCTTACCCTCAATTACAGCATCAGCAATAGCCGCAGAGATAAGCTTAATAGCTCTGATAGCATCATCATTACCAGGGATAATGAGGTCAGCATCGTCTGGGTCACAGTTAGTATCAACAACTGCGATTACAGGAATACCAAGTCTCTTTGCTTCGAGAACTGCGTTGTGCTCCTTCTTTGTGTCAACGATAAAAATCGCATCTGGAAGTCTGTCCATATCCTTGATACCGCCAAGATTCTTTTCAAGATTATCCATTTCCTTAGCGAGACCAGCAACTTCCTTCTTTGGAAGAAGGTCGAATGTGCCATCCTCTTGCATCTTTTTAAGTTGAGCAAAACGAGCAATGCTCTTCTTAATTGTTTGGAAGTTTGTTAGCATACCACCGAGCCAACGAACATTTACATAATACATACCGCAACGAAGAGCCTCATCACGAATAGCATCTGTAGCCTGCTTCTTTGTTCCAACAAAAAGGATTGTTCCACCGTTTGCTGATAGGTCTCTTGCATACATATAAGCCTCTTCAAACTTCTTTGCAGTCTTTTGAAGGTCAATAATGTAGATACCATTTCTTTCTGTGAAGATGTACTCTGCCATCTTTGGGTTCCATCTTCTTGTGTGGTGTCCGAAATGAACACCTGCTTCTAGCAATTGCTTAATTGAGATTACTGACATTTTTAATGTCCTCCTTTGGTTTTTCCACCACCTATGCTTACAGTTGCGACCAAAAAACGGCACCGAGCAACGCTTCACAGCATTAAGTGTGTGTTTTATTTTTTGTGCCTCTCATAGCACGGTTTGCATTATAACACATGCATATTATAAAATCAACATCAATTTCATTAGTTCACAAAAAGTTTACAATTATCGTTTGCTTTTTCTTTTTTCATCGTCTTTTATTTCAAAATCACATTCCCTCGATGGCAAAACCCCAATATCGACAAGTATTACATCAATTCCTATTTTACATATTTTTTCCCAAGGAATTATAATATCTGTGCATTTTTTAAAACCAAAAAAACCACTATCACCCGGTAAAATTATGGCCGTTAATCTACCACTACAGGAGTCAATTTTGAAATCTGTTACATATCCCAAAATTTTGCCATCGCAAACATTAATAACCTGCTTATCGGTTAAATCTGACATACTATCACCCATAAAGCTCTCCTTTCAATATAATAATATTGAAGAAATGAGCATTTGATAACAAAAACAAGCTCGCTATTTACGAGCTTGTTAAAATATTAATTGTATTTATTATACAACTCAATGTATAATGCAACTAAAGACTTATAATCCTCAGAGGAATTAATCATAACAACAGCTTCATTCGCCTCATAGGCAGACTTTTGCTCGTTAAGTCTAGTTATATCAGCTTCACATTCAGCTATCTTTTCTTCATCAAGCTCCTCGCTAGACTTTAACTCCTCAAGCTTCTTTTCTAAATCAGAAATACTGGTATTAATCGCCTCAATATCTATCTTTAGTAGCTCTAAAAAGCTTACATACTCTTCGCAAGACATAGAGTCAATTAATGCATTAACCTCTGATGCTAAAGTTGTTACAGAAGCTACAAGTGACTCTAACTGAGACTTTTCTTCATCAGTTGCGTTTGCATTAAAATTGTTAGCAAAATCAAGATATGGATTAACTGAAAGATCATAATTAGATTCTTTTACATCATTCCAATCATCAATTGTTGAACCATCATTCTTATATGTATGATAGCTATTACCAATATTAAGACCAGACATATTATATGCAGTATCCTCAGAAACCTTAATATATTCTTCCCCATCATCGTTTATCTCGATAGAATAATCTACATCCTCAATTCCATATTGTAATAAAGTGATTATTTTACTATCTGTTTGGAATAGGTATAGGAGCTTCATAGCTCTATCATAGTTTGCTGAATACTTACTAATAGCGAACATGGATGAGAACATATCCTCATAATTTGCTACTGGCTTTTCAGTTTTAACAACATAGTAATTTTCTTCATATGCTTTTACTTCCTCATTCGTTCCATAGAAGAAGCTAACGGCAGCCTTTTCACCATCATCTAAGGACTTTTTAACATAAGAACTATCAGAAAGCTTTTTGTATAGCTCAACATATTTTGTATATGCTTCTATATCAAAAATGCTAGAAGGTGCAGGATTTTCAATAGTACTACCAATTAAATTAGAAGCATCAAAGCTCATAATACCAGGTGCATCATTTAAGCTACCAACAAATGGAACGTATCCACTTTCACTGTTTGCACCGATTGCTGTAATAAAACTCTCGCACGATAAAACATCAGTAATATCGTCGATATTGATATTCTCAACAGTATTAAATGCTGATTTATCAATTAGCATGTATTGATACTGTGCATTTGTGTATTGATGGTTATTTGGTATAGCATATGTAGAGCCACCAACAACATACTCAGCTAATACAGCAGGTGAAATCATTTTGTGAATATCAGCATAACGACCACCGAGTTTTGAAATATAAGAATCTAGGCTATAAAGATTTTTAGCCTGTGCAAGAGATTTGTACTCATCATAGCTACGAATCATAAATAAATCTACTTGCGTTTCAAGCACATCCGGATAAGCAAGCTCATACATATAGCTATCCCCGTATGGAATCTTTATTGCTTTATTTACATAGCTTTGAGAAACATTTGACGGTAATACGCCTTTCTTTGCATCTACCTTTTTTTGGATTTCTGCAAGATGTGCATCAAGCTTTTCCTCATATTCATCATTTGAAACGGCTGTCAGCTCAATTTCGGTAGAAAGGTTTTTATCACGCAAAATCTCATTGATAGCTGTCTCGACCGCTGTTAAACGCTCGTTAAATTCCGCAGATTCAGTGTTTGATTCAGTTGGAATCCAAACAGAAAGAGTTAAAGCTATTGTTCCGCTATTAACTATATCATTGATAATTTCTTCCTCTGTTCTTTCCTTTTGGCATGATGTCAAGCCTAGAACAAAAGGAATAAGCATTAGCATTGCAAGCGCAACACTTAATATTCTTTTACTCATTAGAATATTCCTCCAAATAAATGTTCAACATACATTTTACTATAAAATACTATATTTGTCAAGGCGCTAAGAACATTTTTAATTAATCAAGATAGTCACGTAAGCGTTTAGAACGGCTTGGATGTCTAAGCTTGCGAAGCGCCTTTGCCTCAATTTGACGAATTCTTTCTCTTGTAATATCGAATTCCTTACCTACCTCTTCGAGAGTTCTTGTTCTACCATCAAGTAAGCCAAAGCGAAGCTTTAAAACTTGCTCTTCTCTAGGTGTTAATGTATGAAGCACCTCATTAAGCTGCTCCTTTAATAAAGTATAAGATGCCGCATCAGATGGTGCTGGGGAATCCTCGTCAGGAATAAAGTCACCTAAATGACTATCCTC
Source organism: Clostridia bacterium (assembly GCA_017625915.1). GTDB lineage: Bacteria > Bacillota > Clostridia > Oscillospirales > CAG-272 > RGIG2000. The sequence goes on along the minus strand of JAGAJV010000194.1, from coordinate 9,702 downwards.
CTCTTCACCAATTGGTGTTTCAAGAGAAACCGGCTCAAGAGCATATTTCATAGTATCTCTTACCTTTTCAGGGGTCATACCAATAACCTCAGCAATTTCCTCTGGGTTTGGCTCTCTACCAAGCTCTTGTAAAAGTTGTCTTGAAACTCTAGATACCTTATGGATAGTTTCAACCATATGAACTGGAATTCTAACAGTTCTTGCTTGATCAGCAATTGCTCTTGTAATAGCCTGTCTAATCCACCAAGTTGCATATGTGGAGAACTTAAAGCCCTTTGCATAGTCGAATTTATCAACAGCCTTCATAAGACCGAGATTACCCTCTTGTATTAAGTCAAGGAACGCCATGCCCTTGCCAACATGCTTTTTAGCAATACTTACAACAAGACGAAGATTTGCTTCAACAATTTTATTCTTTGCTCTTTCATCACCTTGCATCATTTTCTCAGCAAGAATAACCTCTTCATCTGGCTCTAATAGTGGAACCTTGCCTATTTCCTTAAGATACATTCTTACAGGATCATCAATAGCTAAGCCCTCTTGCATTTTTTCAATTTCCTCTGGACTCATCATTTGCTCAACCTCGCTCTCAAGGTCTGCAAATTTTTCGCTAGTTAAATCCTCTGTAATTTCAATACCATTACTTTCTAATGTTTCATAAATTTTATCGATTTGCTCCATATCAAAATCCTGATAACCACTTATAGCATCAAGCAAATCCTCGTTAGAGATTGAGCCGCCGTTTTTGCCCTTTTCGACAAGCTCCTCTAAGCTAAAATTTTTCTCGTCCATATCTTTACCCCCAAAATTATTTTTTCTTCTTTTTTATTGCATCAAGAATACTATCCACAGTATCCTCGTCCTTTGAAATTTCTTTTTCTTTAGACAAGGATGAAATCAATTCAAGTAAAACATCCTCACCATTTGTAGCAAGCCTCTGTCTTTCAGCCATCATTTTAGTAATTCTTGAAATCTCGTCAACATTGAAATTCTCTTCAATAAATGCAATATCAAATTTACCTGTTTTTTCGTAGCATTCCTTAATTTTTTTAAAAATTTTCTTACATAATGGTGTAACAAAGTCCTCTGTTTTCATTTTTTCAATTGCTAGTTTTAGATGCGAAGGATATAATTGCATCAAACCCAAAATCGCTTCTTCGATTTTATTCGCCTTTAAAAACTCCGCACTACTTGGATTAACTCTGTCACCTATACCACTAGATTTACGGTATAATTCAGTTTCTTCGTTGCGTTTAGCTTCCCTTGAACGTCTTTTTATTATAGACAAAACATCTCTTTTAATGCTTTCCTTAGGTATATCTAAAACCTTAGACATTTTTTGACAATAAATTTCTCGTTCAATCTCAGAAGGATATGAAGCGATAGCAATACAAATTTCGTGACCAGCCTTTACCTTCTCATCAGTGTTTAAAATATTATATTTTGTCAAAATTTTTTCACATTCAAATTCAAATTTAGATTTAGAATCATCAATTACCGACCTAAAGCTTGATGCACCAAACTTTTTTATGTATTCGTCCGGGTCTTTGGCGTCCTTCATTTTTAAAATTTTAACATCAACACCAACCTCCTGTAGTAGCTTAAAGGCTTTGTCTGCTGCTCTTTGTCCCGCCTCATCACTATCATAAGAAATAATAACCTTTTTTGTATATCGTGAAAAAATTCGAGCTTGCTCAGGTGTAATTGCAGTGCCAAGTGTTGCAACTGCATTTTCTATACCAGCTGCATGTAATGCTATGACATCCATATAGCCCTCGCATAGTACAAGTTGCTTTTCACAATGGTTTTTTGCAAAATTTAAAGCAAAAAGATTTTTACTTTTTTTAAATGCAGGCGTGTCCGATGTATTTAGATATTTAGGCTTTGAGTCGTCTAGAACACGACCACCAAACGCAATAACATTGCCAACTATATCAATAATAGGGAAAATTACTCTATTTCTGTAGTAATCATAAATACCTCTATCGTTTTTTCCGCATAAAAATCCAACCACCATTTCATCGTCAGTATATCCTAGCTTTTTTAAATGGTCATGAAGCATAAAGAAATTATTGGGTGCATAGCCAAGTCCAAAATGATTAATTACCGCCATTGAAAGCTTACGCTCATTCATTAAATACTTGCGTCCTGGTGCACCAAGCTTTTCATCAAGTAAGCAATTATGGAAAAACTTTGCTGCTTCCTTATTCATTTCAAGTATTCTCTGTCTGCCAACTTCTTTTTTACCTGTTGTTAGGACATCGTTTTCAGGTATGGTGACACCACATCTTGATGCTAAAACTCTTAATGCAGAAAGGTAATCAAGATTTTCTGTTCGCATTACAAAGGTTATTGCATCTCCTCCTGCGCCACATCCAAAGCAATAAAAGGATTGTGTAGATGGAAACACAGTAAAGGAGGGTGTTTTTTCACTATGAAACGGACATAAGCCGTTATAATTCGAGCCAGCGCGCTTTAGATTAACATAAGATGATATAACATCCTCAATAGGATTTTTAAACTTAATATCATCTATAATTTCTGGTGAAATAATCATAATTGTCTTCTCCACATAGCAGGAACGTAAAGTTCTCTAAACAAATCTATTGCATATCTATCTGTCATGCTTGATACATAATCGCATACACAGCGCTCAACAGGCTCATTTTCAAGATTTTTGCGATAAATTGCAGGCATTTCCTCTGGATGCTTTACAAAATACTCAAATAGTATTCTAAGCATCTCAATAGCCTTATCCTCCTCAGCCTTAGCAATTTTATTATGATAAACATTTTCAAATAAAAACGAACGAAGCTCGCTTGTAGCTTGTCCTATCTCATTTGACATTCTAATATAATTCTTATCTGTACTCTCAAGAATTACAGACGATACCATATTATTAATTCTCTCACCATGTCCTTTGCCTAGTGTTTTAATTATTTCCTTTGGAATATCATCTAATGAAAGTACTCCTCCACGAATAGCGTCGTCAATATCGTGATTAATGTAAGCAATTCTATCGGCTAAATTTACAATTCTTCCTTCAAGTGTTGAAGCTTCGTTGTCGCCTGAATGGTTTAAAATTGCGTCCTTTACCTCATATGTAAGATTTAAACCTGCACCATCCTTCTCCAGCTTTTCAACCACTCTTATACTTTGCTTATAATGGCGAAAATCAGGTGAATAGAAAATTTGCATAGCTTTTTCCCCCGTATGTCCAAAGGGAGTGTGTCCTAAATCGTGTCCTAGAGCTCCAGCTTCGCATAAATCCTCGTTTAGTCTCAAAGCTCTTGCAATAATTCTTGCAATTTGAGTAACCTCTAGCGTGTGGGTCATTCTTGTTCTAAAATGCTCATCCTGTGGAAAAAAGAAAACCTGTGTTTTGTGCATAAGTCTTCTAAATGATTTTGAATGAAGAATACGGTCTCTATCTCGTTGAAATTCCGTGCGATTAGGACAAGGTTCGCAATATTTTTCTCTGCCCTTTGAATTTGCAGTTAAAAACGCATACTTAGACAAAACGCTTTTTTCTCTATCGCAAAACATTTCTGCTACACTCATAATAACCCTCCTGAAAATTATGCAAAATTATTTACATATAATAAATACGCAAAAAAAGGATTAAAATACTTTTTTTGCGTAGTTTTTCGACAATTAATTTTATTTTGTATCAATTCTTATTCCTTTAAAGCACGGAACAACTCTGCCTGCAAACAAATCAATTATTCGTTTTTCAAAGCTTTCGCTAATGTCCGCTCTTATAGCAAAGTCAATTGATACATCATCTGCGAATTCTGTATTATCAATAATAGCATCTACATTTGAAAGCTCTGTATTAATTTTACCATAGTCGGAATAAGAGATTTTTAGATTATAGACACTGTATTCCTCATAAACCTTTGTTCCGCCCGCATCAAGCGCCATTGACGCAGCGGCAGAATATGCTCTAACAAGTCCGCCAGCACCTAAAAGTATTCCTCCATAGTATCTGGTCACAACTACCAAAACATCCGTAATTCCTGACATTCTAATAGAATTCAAAACAGGCATACCTGCTGTACCTTGTGGCTCATTATCATCCGAATATCGTGCTATAGTGTCTCCAATCACATATGCATAAACATTGTGTGTAGCATCGGAGTATTCTTTCTTTTTTTGCTTAATTATTTCAAGAGCCTGTTCTTCGTTTTCTACAAATGTAGAAAAGCCTATAAATACAGATTTTCTTTCAACAAATTCAATTTTAGCCGTATTTCTAGGTCTATTTATTTTTTTAGCTGACATAATACTCCTTTCCGACTTTAGACAAACGCAAAACTATTTTTTGAGATATTTTTCGTACCTGCCAATAGTCTTTTCATCAACCCATGCTTCTACCACTGTTCCTATATCACTATATGTTGTATCAAGAACCTCGGCAGAATTATAAAATGCACTTAACGCTCCCTGCTCTGTATATGGAAAAACAAATACTAATCTTTTTTTACCATTTCGACACAAGGACTCTAGTTGAACAATTAATTCGTTAAAGCCATTACCATTTTTAGCGGACATAGTTACCACTCTGCCGAACGGACTATTCAGTAATCTTAAATCATACAATCTTTCATTTGTGCAGTTATCCGCTTTGTTAAAGATATAGAGTCGTGGTTTTTTGTCTGCTTCGAAGTATTCTAAAATTGAATCTGTTACAGCTAAATGCTCAAGGCATTCATCATCAGAAGCATCTACAACAATTATTAAAAAATCACAATATACCACCTCTTCAAGTGTTGAGCGAAAAGCGTGTACAAGATGATGTGGTAGCTTTCTAATAAAACCAACGGTATCAGTAAGTAACATTTCCAAACCACTCGGCAATACAAATTTTCGTGTTGTTGAATCAAGAGTTGCAAATAACTTGTCCTCTGCTAGTATTCCTGCATCTGTTAAAAGATTTAGAAGTGTAGATTTACCTGCATTAGTATATCCTACTATGCACGCCTTTGGAATGGCGCTTCTATCCCTTTGAGCACGCATTGTTTGTCTATTTTTTTCAAGCTCCTTAAGCTCATTCTGCAAAAAGGATATGCGTGAAGCTAGTCTTCTTCTATCAATTTCAAGCTTGCTTTCACCAGGTCCTCTTGTACCTATACCACCAGCAAGCCTAGACATATCCTTTCCTTTACCTATAAGTCTTGGTGCAGTATATTTTAGTTGAGCGAGCTCAACCTGAATTTTACCTTCAGCGCTAGTTGCGTGCAGAGCAAAAATATCAAGTATTAGCATACTACGGTCAATTACCTCGACCCCAACCTCGTTTTCAATATTTTTAATTTGTGCAGGAGTAAGCTCACAGTCGAATATTACTGTGTCTATAGAATTATTTATACAAATTTGCTTAAGCTCATCTAGCTTACCTTTTCCTATACAAGTAGCAACATCTGGGGTTGCTTTTTGTTGAGTTAAAACAGCAAAGGTTGAAGCACCAGCAGTGTCTGCTAGTCTTTTTAACTCATCGATAGAGTTAAGACAAGCTTCCTCTCCTCCCTGTGGAAAGATTCCAACTAAAACTGCTTTATTTTCTTTAGCCTCCATATTTTCCCCTTTGTACAAAATTAAAAGGGTAAGAAACTTAAAAAGCTACTTACCCGTTTAAAACATAAATTATTTGCCGCTAAGTCTTCTCTTGAACTTATCAACTCTTCCGCCTGCATCAACAAACTTTTGCTTTCCTGTGAAGAAAGGATGACACTTTGCACAAATTTCAACTGAGATATCGCCCTTTGTTGACTTTGTTGCTACAGCGTTACCACAAGCACACTTAATAGTAGCTTCCTTATATTCTGGATGAATTCCTGCTTTCATTCTTTTCACCTCTTTCAACTGATGTAAAATAATTTCGCTTTATTATACAACATAACACATCTAAAAGTCAAGAGTTTTTTTAATTATTTTTAAATTTTTGTTTCTATTTCTTTTTTTAATCGTTTCATAATCTTTTTTTCTAGTCTAGAAATATATGATTGTGAAATTCCAAGAAGGTCTGCAACCTCCTTTTGTGTCATTTCTTCTCCACCAGTCAAGCCAAAGCGCAAATTTATGATGGTCTGCTCTCTTTTGTTTAACTTTTTTACTGCGTCTGCAATAATTTTACTTTCCTCAATTGTTTCGATATTTCTATATACTGTGTCATCCTCTGTTCCTAAAACATCTGAAAGCAAAAGCTCATTCCCGTCCCAATCGGTGTTTAGTGGCTCATCAATTGATATTTCTTTCAATCTGTTTGAGCTTTTTCTTATATACATAAGAATTTCGTTTTCTATACATCTTGACGCATAGGTGGCTAATTTTATATTTTTATCTGCTTTATATGTGTTTATTGCCTTAATTAAGCCAATAGTGCCTATTGACGTTAAGTCTTCAATTCCTACACCAGTATTTTCAAATTTTTTTGCTATATAAACAACTAGCCTTAAATTGTGCTCTATTAGCTTAGATGATGCCGATGGGTCCTTACCAAGCTTTTCTATTTCCTCCGCCTCTTCTTCAATGCTTAAAGGAGGAGGCAATAAATCTGGACCGTTTACATAATAAACATTTCCTTTTTTAATTTTTAATAATATTTTGGCTAAAAACAGCCTTAATTTTGAAAATATCATATTTCCCCCTTATATTAACGAAACTGGCACTAAAGCATCATAGCCGGCAAAGTCCTTGTTTTCTATTGTTGCAATTATGGCGCTTATTTCTCTATCATTTACCAATATTTTATCTGGAACAATGCCTTTTAAAATACCTGCTTTTTCTATCCCGTGATATGGGATATATCTTTTTTTTAGCTCTGACTCCTTATCAATTAATTGTCCTACCTCGGAAAATTTACTTACTAAAATTACGCTTCTTCCTGTGATTGGCTCTGCAAGTAAATTTCCCGAATCACAAATACCTTTTAAAGAAAATGAAATGTTGTTTAAAAATATTGCAATAGTTACTTCTTTAATGTTTTTTTTTGAGTTGTACAATCTACTAAAGGCAATTGCTACAATCATTGTTAATGATGCTACTATAAAAAATCTTGCACCATTATAAGCTTGTGAATATGAATATTCCCTAATATATTCGTTTAATATTTTGTTCAGAAAATTATAAAGCAAGGTCATAATGCCACCTAAAGATGCAGATACACCCCAAAACATAATTAGCATTCCTGTGAATTTGCCTATCTTGCTTTCTTTGAATGCAATAAAGCACATTAAAAAAGAAACACAAACATTAACAATTGCTCCTATTACAAGCTTAGTTGGTGATAAAAGCTCCAAAATACCATATAGTCCACCAATAATTGCAGAAATTAATATTCTTTTTTTATGAATTTTTTTATGTAATATCATCTCAGTAATAAACAAAGACAAAAAGTCCATACTAAAATTTATTGCAAATAGAACATCTAAATATAAAGTCACCATATCACCTCACAATGAATTATAGTGCTTGTATTTTAAAAAACTTGTCACTTTATGTGCATTTTAAAAAATCTTATCGTATTTTATTCGACAATATTTTTCACTTGCAATTACTAAAAATTTGTATTATAATAAATGCATTAGTTATTTTTATGGAGGATTTTATGTACGGACCACCCCCATTGAGAAAAATTCCTCAGGATGATATCGAAAAGCCAAAATCTATAAAACAGGTGCCACGATATCTCAAAGAGCTTATTTCAAAATTTTTTTCTCGTTATATATATATATTCAAGTTAGTATGGGATACTAATCCACTTTATCTGTTTGCAATGGCTTTTGTTGCGCTCTGCTCGGGTTTGTTTCCTATCTTAGGTGCATATGTAACATCACAGCTGTTACAAGAAATCAGCGATGCTTATGTATTAGCAATGGAATTAAAAGACACTTTATCTGCTGGCGATTTAATTAAACAAGTTATGGACCAAGTAGATGTAATTTTATGGATAGGTCTTCAATTAGCCTACGCTATTTGTAATGCTTTAATTGGTACTTTGAATTCAACCGTTGTTGCTATATCAGGCGAAAAGGTAGCTAATCATATCAAGGTAAAGGTAATTACTAAAGCAAAGGATATTGATGTTGCACAATTTGATTTGCCGGAATTTTATGAAAAGCTAGAAAATGCTACTCGTGAAGCAAGCTTTCGTCCTGTTCAAATATTAAGTGCAACTTTTAACATGATAAGTAGCTTAATAAGTATGATTTCTTTTATTGTTGCTCTTATTGTTTTAAGTCCTTTTGCGCCTTTAATTATTATTGCATTCGCTTTACCAGCTGCAATTGTGAAATTTGTTTATGGCAGAAAAAATTTTATGTATATGAAGCGTCATTCCAAGGATAGGCGTCAAATGGAATATTACTCTGCTCTTATGACAAATAAGGATATAGTAAAAGAAGTTAGAATATTTAATCTTTCAGATACACTCATAGGAAAATTCAAAGCTACCTTTAATAAATATTTTAAGGGATTAAAAAAGCTTATTTTAAGAGAAAATATGTGGCATATTATAATTGCTGTAGCTCATGCTCTTGTAAATGCTGGCTTGTTTATTTTTGTAGCATATCAGGTTTTCCAAGGAAAAATGAACATTGGTGACTACTCCTTCTATTCAGGCTCATTAACATCAGTAATTGGTTGTGTATCCTCGGTCGTTGCTGCTACTGCTACGATTTATCAAGGTACTTTATTTATTGATAACTTAATTGAGTTCAATAAGCTAGAGCCAAAGATTGTACCAAATGTTGATAAACCTCTTTATGTTGAAAGACATATTGCTCATACGATTGAATTTAAGGATGTTTGCTTCTCATATCCAGGTAGTGACAGACAGGTTATTAATAATGTAAGCTTCACATTAGAGGGTGGCACTACAACAGTTCTTGTTGGTCTAAATGGCGCCGGAAAAACTACATTAATTAAATTATTAACTCGTTTATACGATCCAACAAGCGGTGTGATTTTACTCGACGGAAAGGATATAAGAAACTACGACCTTGAAAAGCTTTATGAAATCTATGGTACAATTTTCCAAGACTTTGGAAAATACGCAATGAGCGTTGAAGAAAATATATATTTTGGTGACATTGATAAGGGTATTATTGACGAGGAAATTAGAATTGCTGCAAATGAAAGTGGTGCTTCAGACTTCATTGAAAAGCTTCCTAATAGCTATAAAACTCCTCTTACTAAGCTTTTTGAATATGATGGTACTGAGCTTTCCATTGGTCAATGGCAAAAGCTTTCTGTTGCAAGGGCGTTCTACTCTGATTCTGATATAATGATTCTTGACGAGCCTACTGCATCCCTTGATGCATTGGCTGAACAACAAATATTTAATCAATTTGAAAAGCTAACCAAAGGTAAAACATCTATATTTGTATCTCACCGTTTATCAAGCGCTACTACAGCTGATAAAATCATCGTGCTTGAATATGGTCAAGTTGTAGAAGAAGGCACACACAAAGAGCTTATGGAAAAGCAAGGTAAATATTTTGAGCTATTTACAACTCAAGCTAAGAGATACATAGATAACAACTAAAAAGAACGCAAAAATGCAATATCATTAAGATAAGAAACAAACCGAGTTCAGAAATGAGCCCGGTTTTGTTCTTGCAAAAAAAAGAAAAAAATTTCAAAAAAAGACTTGACAAATGAGATAAAATGTGCGGTCGCCCCTATCAACGAGAAACGAAG
>JAGAJV010000193.1 GCA_017625915.1 Clostridia bacterium | reverse complement strand
CATTCTTAAAGGAATACTTTCCGTTTTCGCTTGTAACCTTTGCGTATTCTACTCCAAAGGCATTATACATTATGAATTCGCAGGACTTTGATTTATCCTTATTGATATTTGCTTTTCCTGATACCGTTGTTGTATAATCGTTTTCCTCATATAGAACGATTGTATCTACCTCATATGTACCGCTCTCGGTTATTGAAATATATGCATAGCCGTATAGCTCATGGCTTCTATCGTAGCCATGCTTTTTATCAGGACGCATTTCTGTTGTCTTAGCAACTATTGAATAATCGCCAAATGGAAGATTTTCAAAGAAATATTTTCCGTCCTTATCGGATTTTTGTGTTGCTATTACATTGCCCTGCTCATTATATACAGATACTTCAACCCAATGGCGACGATGCTTATTGTTGTCTCTATCCTCTACCTCTACATATCCCCAAATTTTTGCTGTATCTGTGTTTATTTCGAGGTTTATATCTGTTACATTTGAGTTGAATACAGTGATTTCTTGTGATGCAGAGCCGTTTTCACTTTCTGCTACTACAAGGTATGTACCATTTGCTACATTTGTAAAGGTAAAGCCATCCCCTATTACTGTGCTTATTACATTACCATTTAGGTCTGTTGGCTTTACGGTTGCATTTTCAGATACTGAACCACTTACTGTATAGCTTGTTTTTAGAGTTATGCTTGTATCACCTGAAAGGAATACATCAAATACATTCATTCTCTTTACATATACAACAGTTGATGCAGTATTTCCGTAAGAATTATATGCTTTAATTGTATATTTTCCTACCTCGGCATATGTGAATGCGTATTTGCCGTTTGCATCGGTTGTTACGCTTTCCTTTAATGTGCCGTCCTCGTAGTAAATTTCTACTGTTACTCCACTTGCCACTGTGCCGTCGCTATTTGTTACTGTACCTTCAATTGCTGAGCCATAGGCAATTTCTGGGTTTTCTACCTTATGGAGTATGAAGTATAGTAGGTTATTATTTACTGCAAAGGTGTGGGCGTAAGAGTTTTCTTCGACCAACAAAATCGTAGTTGATGGAAAATCACTTTTTCTCATTTTTTCCACACTACTTGGTATAATGGCTGTTTTCAAATTTATACAATCAGAAAACACTGCATAATAGTTTCCGTTGCTTATGTTTTTAACACCTTGGGGTATTACTATATTTTCAAGACTTGTACAAAGACGAAAAGCACCATCACATATCGTTATCAAACTGCTCGGTAATGTTATATTTGTTAAATTTTTACAACTTGCAAAAGCAAAGGTTCCTATGATTGTTACTCCTTCGGGTATCTCTATACTTACTAGACCATAACAACCATAAAATGCATTATCAAATATCTTTTTTAAATTGCTTGAAAAAGATACGCTTATCAAGTTAGAACATCCTTCAAATGCACCACCGTCTATCTGTTCTACACTGTCAGGTATTATTACACTTGTTAATCTTGTGCATCCCTTGAAAGCTGAACTGCTTATTATTTTTATGCAATTTGATATAGTTATATTTGTGAGATTCGTGCAAGATGCAAATGCATAACTACCCATATTTGTTACACTATTCGGAATTGTCACGTTTTTCAATTTGGAACAATATCTGAACACATTCGATCCCATACTTGTTACAGTATTAGGAATCTCAATATTTTCAAGGCTTGTGCAATTATAAAACGAATATTCACCCAAGCTTGTTACCCCATTTGGTATTGTTATATTTGTTAGTTTTGAGCAATTATAAAACGTATTCAAACCAATTGTTTTTAAGCTACTAGGTAATGTTACGCTTAAGAGTGAATTACAATTTTTAAATGTTTCTCTCAATCCTGTCACAGAATAGCCATTTACAGTTGATGGGACTATTACTTCTGTTATAGTTGTATCTGTTACTCCTATTGCTATTGCTTCGCCGTTTTGAATATAGTATGTAACACCGTCTATCGCAATTGTTTCCAAGGTAGCATCTGGATTTAAGATTTCGTATGTGATGTTATTTTCAACCGCATAGTTATAGCCTACTGTACCATCGTTGCACCAAATGGTGAGGCTTGGGCATTTGAAAAATGCGTTTTCGCCGATTGAGGTTATGTTATCATAAAGAATAACAGAGTTAAAGCTATCACAGCTATAAAATTAAAATGCCTCTGCGCCGATTGTTGTTAGCTCCTCAGAAACGAGGATACAAACAAGATTATCGCAATCGTAGAAGGCTTTTGCGCCAATTTCGAGAATACCACTTGCTAAGGTTACACTATTTATAGCATCATTATTTTCAAAAATGCTATCTGCAAGCTTTAATACTGTATATTCTTCTCCGTTTACCTCTAGCTTGTTTGGAACATAAATATCAATTTAATTGCCTAAATATTTTGTTAAGGAAACACCATCTCCATATACTTCATATTCCCAATCCAGAGGGGTGGACGATTCTGCTTCCTTGTTTGTTCCTGCCTCTGTTGTAACAGTTTTCACATCGTTTGTGCTTGTATCTACTACTGTTGTTGCCATTAGTTGAGTAGGCACGAGTGAAATAAGCAGACTTAACAAAACAAGAAAGCTGATAATTCTTTTTTCATTTTCTCTCCTTTCGTTTTAACCTATAATCCTGTACAGGTTAAATCAAAAACAATTATCCAGTATAATTATATCATAATATATTATTTAATGTCAAGCATAATGTATATATAAAATTAAAGCCAGACAAAAGTCTGGCTTTATTGAATTTGAATTTAAATTATGCCCAACGCATACCTGTTGGCTTTTCTTCCTTAATCATAACCTTATCAAGGAATTCTACTGCCTTCTTCAAGCCCTCGTCGATAGTCATTAAGCTATCCTCATGCTCAATAGAAAGAACCTTATCATAGCCAACAAGACGGAGATTTGAAACAAAGTCTCTCCAGAAGGTTTCGCCGTTGCCATAGCCTACTGTACGGAAAATCCAAGAACGGTGAATTTCGTCACCATAGTGCTTTGTATCAAGAACACCGTTTACCGCTGTGTTAGCGTCGTCTACCTTAGTATCCTTTGCGTGTACATGGTAAATTGCGCCCTCTAAGGCTTTTATTGCCATTACAGGATTAATTCCCTGCCAAATTAAATGAGATGGGTCAAGGTTTGCACCAATTACATCACCTACTGCATTTCTAAGCTTTAAGAGAGTTTCCGGGTTGTATACGCAGAAGCCCGGATGCATTTCAAGAGCAATCTTTGTAACACCGTGAGACTTAGCAAACTCGGTTGCTTCCTTCCAATAAGGAATTAAAACATCATTCCATTGGTAGTTAAGTGTTTCTAGGAAATCATCCGGCCATGGACATGTTACCCAGCTTGGTAGCTTTGCGTCCGGGTCGGAGCCTGGACAGCCTGAGAATGTAATAATTGTGTCAATTCCAAGCTTTTCAGCTAAAAGAATTGTATTTCTCATATCAGTATCAAACTGCTTTGCAATTTCCTTATTTGGATGTACAGGGTTACCGTGTGTTGCAAGAGCACAAATTTCTACATCATATTTCTTAAAGGTAGCCTTAAATTCCTCAAGTGCCTTTTCGTCTGCTAAAAGCTTTGCTGGGTCACAGTGGTCCTTACCAGGATAACCGCCTGCACCGATTTCAACAGAATGAACACCTAATGATGAAATAATCTTTAATGCCTCATCTAAAGGCTTGCTACCATAAAGGTTTGCTAATACGCTTAATTTCATAGCTTATATCTCCGTTATTTGATATTAGTTAAAGTAGTATGGCTTACCTGTCTTAGCAGATTCGTAAATACCCTCAAGAATTTGAGTTACGCAGTATGCTTGCTCCGGTAATACTGTTGGCTGTGTGCCGTTGATAACAGCCTCAATCCACTGCTTAGCCTCTTGCTCACCTGCATTGTATGAGCCTGCATCATAGAATGCAACGCCCTTACCGTCAAGGTTAGGTCTTGTTTCATACATATTGTTGTGCTTAACACCGTTGATTTCAAGGATACCTTGGTCAATCATCTTAGCACCAGCCTTAGTACCACAAATTGTTGTGCAAGCTTCCTTTGTTTCTGTCATATTGATTGCCCAAGAGGATTCAAGAACGATTGTAGCGCCGTTTTCCATTACGATAAAGCCAAATGCACTATCCTCAACTGTAAATTCCTCAGGCTTCCATTGACCGAATACATTAGCAGATTCCTTTTGGTCGTTTAGCTTATGATATGTAGTACCTACACAGTACTTTGGCTTATAGTTATCCATTGTCCAAAGAGTTAAGTCAAGAGCGTGTGTACCAATGTCGATAAGTGGACCGCCGCCCTGCTCATACTCGTTGATAAATACACCCCAGGTTGGAACCGCTCTACGACGAAGAGCTGTAGCCTTTGCGTAGTAAATGTCACCAAATACGCCATCCTCTGCTTCCTTCTTTAGATAGATAGCATCCTTTCTCTGTCTGTTTTGGTAACCGATAGTGAGCATTTTGCCTGTTTCCTTAGCTGCGTCAACCATCTTCTTTGCTTCCTCAGCATTGATAGCCATTGGCTTTTCGCACATTACATGCTTATCTGCGTGAAGCGCATCAACTGTAATGAAGCTATGGCTTCTGTTAGGTGTACATACATGCACAACATCAATTGTTTTGTCCTTTAAAAGCTCCTTGTAGTCAGAGTAAACCTTTGCACCCTCTACACCATATTTCTTAGCAGCCTCTTCAGCTCTTTCAACAATGATGTCACAGAATGCAACCATCTCTACCTGCGGTACTTTTTTAAGGGAAGGCATATGCTTACCATTTGCAATTCCTCCACAACCGATGATACCAACTCTTACTTTCTTTTCCATTGAATTATTCCTCCGAATAAATATTATTTCATTAAGTCTATATTATCATAAATACTATTTATTTGCAATAACAAAAAGAAAATATTTTAATTAATTTTAGCAATATTTGTAACTAAAACTCCGTTACTTGTATTTACCACTCCATAGGTACAGGAGGTTGCGACGCTTCCCGGGTTAAATAAATGTATTCCGGTTTCGTCCAGGTATTCAATTCTATCACAGGGTACATGAGTATGACCAAAAAAGACTGCATCAGCTTCTTTCTCTTTAGCATATTGCAAAATGGTATCATAGCCATATTTCACACCGTATTTATGCCCGTGAGTAATTAAGACTCTTATTCCGTCTAAATCTAAAATTGTTTCATCTAATACATAATTTGATGCAAAATAATCACAATTACCCTTGACCTTAACTATAGGAATTGATGGATACTTAGTGCTGGCTAAATCAAGATCACGAAGTCCGTCACCTAAAAAAATTATCAGGTCACATTTTCCGTGATGTGCATCTATAGCTTTTAAAATTCTATTTGGACAGGAATGGGAATCTGAAAAAACTAGTATTTTCATTTAATCTCCTTTGTAGCATTTTTTATATGCTTACATAAACTGATAGTAACAAATTTTTTGGGGGTCTTTATGAAAATTGATAAAAAAACAATTGACAAGGTATTAAAATTAAACGACGACGGATTATGGAGTGTTATTCAAATGATAATAGCAAAATCCGGTGTTAGCAGTCTTAAGAGCATAGAAAGGCCTAAGGATATGTCCAAAATTCGTGACACTCTTAGCAAATTAACTGACGAGGACATTGAACGAGCAATGCAAATTTTAAAGAAAGGCAAATAATTATGGAAACAAGTATTGATAGCATACTTTCCTCGGTTATGGGTAATGAGGAATTAATGAGCAAAATCAGAGACACGGTCCAAAGCAAAAATGGAGATACTGCCTCTTCTCTTGAGGATGTTATTTCATTAATTGCTCCTGCCTTAAATAATAAAGAAAGTACCACAAATGGTTCAAATACAAGCACAGACCAAGAAAAATCGGATACAGATAAATCAGAAGGGATTAATTTGAAAGAGAACGAGATAAGCTCTTTTCTTTCATCATTTAGCCATACTATTTCAAAAAATACAGGATTACTTATTGCATTAAAGCCTTATTTAAGTAAGGAAAGGTGTCAAATGATTGACAGTGTGGTTAAAATATCAAGGCTTGCAGAAGCATTGAAGCTATTATAAGGTGGGAAAAGATATGTTTACTAGGTATTCAGGCATAGATGTGCCACAAAACTACAGTGGTAATCGTTTTCGCAACAAAAGCATTGAAGATACGGGAATGAAAATACATACAAATCAAACACAGGGTGCCATAAAAAGCTCGGTTTCGCCATCCTTTGAACAACGATTGCAAAATGAGCAAGGCTTAAAAAATGATGATGGAATCACATTTGAAGAGCCAGAAATAGTGGATGATGTGGTTGAAAATCAAGATAACGATATTTCAGATACAATTGATGCGAGTGACGAAAATGATGAACTTATAGTATCACAAAAAAGCGAGCCTAATAGCAAAAGCGTTTTAGGTGATTTAAATTTATCACCAATTACTGAATTTTTAAAAAGCATAAGCAGTGAGGACCTGCTTTTAATAGCATTAATTATATTTTTAGCTAGTGACAAAAATGTTAGCAATAATGATATTATTATTCTTCTTGCTCTTCTGCTTGTTCATACTTAACCATAATATCTTCTCTTGGTGAAAGCAGTGAGCAAATATCCTGTAATGTATATGCGGATACCAGTGGTGAATGAAGTGTGGCTGCTTCTGCCTTTTGCTCCGGTATACGGTAGATAGCCTTGAATTGTCTATTGGCTACACTTATAGAATACGAAATATCGTTTTTGTCGCAAATTGTATCTATTAATGCAATTCTAAGGGCAGACCATGGAAGCATTGCTTCTACCGCCTGTGCTCCTTGCGCCTCTTGCATTGTTTCTATTCTAACAATTACCTTTATTTCAAGAATATTACTGTTTTTAGTAATATATAAGTCAACAGGCTTTTTAGGGCTTGTTTCATTCATCATTGCTATGCTACATAAAATTAAAGCCTGCAAATGTGTTTCGTTATGATAAAAGCTATTATTCTTTACATAAGTATTAAGATAATATCCGTTCTTCACTGTTGCTTCTTTGATTTCCTTACAAAGATCTTCTAAGAAAATTTCTCTTTTTTCCTTGGAAAGTCTTATATTATTGGCAACAGACAGAATATTCTTTTCCTGTCTTATATCATCTAAGCCTTTATTATAGCTTTTTCTCAACACAAGCTTTATTGATTTGTTTATTCCTTCTCCAAAAATTATAACAGTTGCTTCCTTATATTTTGGGTGTAATGTTTTTAATACATCGATTTTGTTAGAAAACATTGATAGCTTCCTTATGTTATCAATATCTATCAAGCTTGATATATCCTCGCCAATTTGGATTTTAAATTTACCCTTTGCGCTTTGGTTATAGAAGATAATATTTCCACTTACATCTATTATAATTTCCGGATTTTGAAATTCTTTATTATAATTGCTATTTATTTTCATAATTTTTACCTATTTTATTGCTTTTTTATTTTTCGTATGATACAATAATTTTAGCATTTTACTTTAGCAGAGGAGTATAATAATGAATAATAAAACCGGAAATTCTGTTAAGCTTACTAAAATTATAAAGGAATTTAACCTTGAGGGTTTATATTTACCGGATAATATTGAGGATATTTTAATTACGAGATCCGAGGTGAACAGACCAGGATTGCCTCTAACCGGCTTTTTTGACTACTTCACACCCGAGCGTATTCAAATTATCGGTAGGGTTGAAAGCATTTTTCTTTCTCAGCTTTCTGATACGGAGCGATATGATAGGCTTTATCAGCTTTTTGAGAAAAAGCCTGTTTGCATAATTTTGGCAAGAGGCATTGAGCCACCTGTAGAAATGCTTGAGGTTGCAAAAATCTTCGATGTTCCTATTTTAAGAACTCCAGTAGCAACAACTGACTTCGTGGCTTCTCTTATAGCTTCCTTAAATATACATTTAGCGCCTACTATTACCCGTCATGGCGTTCTTGTCGAGGTATATGGTGAGGGTATTTTGATTTTAGGTGATAGTGGTATCGGTAAGAGCGAAACTGCGATTGAGCTTATTAAAAGAGGTCACCGTTTAATAGCTGACGATGCTGTTGAGATCAGTAGGGTTTCCGAAAAAACTCTTGTTGGCAGAGCTCCTAGCATCATAAGACACTATATGGAGCTTCGCGGCATTGGCATTATTGATGTTCGCAGAATTTTTGGTGTTGGCGCAGTTAAGGAAACTGAAAAAATTCAGCTTGTTATTAAATTTGAGCCTTGGGTTGAGGGCAAGCTATATGACAGAATGGGGCTTGAAAATGAAACAGTTGAAATTTTGGGAATCAATATTCCTGCCATTACTGTTCCTGTTCGCCCCGGTAGAAACCTTGCAGTAATTCTTGAAATTGCCGCTATGAATCAGCGTCTAAAGAAGATGGGATACAACACTGCCGAGGAATTTAATAAAAAGCTAGAGGAAGAGTTTTTAAACAATAATAAATAATATTTTAATAATCCACACAAAAATTTGTGTGGATTATTTTATTATTCTGATAAGGTAATATGGTATAGTCTTGCCGGATATTCAAAGAAATCATATTCCATTTTCAAGCCGTGCTCCATTAAAGCCCCACCTAAATATAGCTGTTCTCCGCCATTAATTCTGTAAAATTTGTCTGGTATTAAGTTTTTTAGCTTAACAATTTCGTGAACTAAGCCTGCCTCGTTGCGATTTCTAACCGATGCAACTATTGCCTCGCTTCCGTCCTCCTTAGCTACTTCCCATACGGTGTAATACTTTGTTTCGTCAAATGGTCCTTGTAATCTAAAATATTCACCATATTGAATTAAATCATAATGCTTTTTAAATTCGAGAATCTGTCTTTGAATTTCTGTTTTTTCCTCGTCGCTCATTTTATTAATATCAAGCTCAACGCCATATGTACCGAAATAAGCTACAATTCCTCTTGTTTTTAACGGTGTAACTCTTGCTGTACCGTGGTTAGGGCTTGCAGAAACATGGGCGCCCATTGTGGATACAGGATAAGCGAAGGATGTTCCATATTGGATATCAAGTCTATCAATTGGATCGGTATTATCACTAGTCCAAACCTGTGGCATATAATATAGCATACCCATATCAAAGCGTCCACCACCACCTGAGCAGCTTTCAAATAGAACATCAGGGAAATTGGTTGTTATTCTTTCTAAAAGCTCATATAAGCCTAAAATATATCTGTGGAATACCTCTCCCTGCTTATCTTTTGGTAAAGCCACGCTATAAAGGTCAGAAATATGTCTGTTAAAATCCCATTTTACATAAGAAATGTTGGCGCTATTTAAAACCTTTTCAAGCTGATTATAGATATTATCTCTTACTTCCTTGCGTGACATATCAACTATAAGCTGATTTCTACTTTCAGAAGGCTTTCTGTTTGGCATTTTAAATGCATAATCCGGATGCTCTCTGTATAGGTCGCTATCCTCAGAAATACATTCCGGCTCAAACCAAATACCAAACTTCATTCCTGTATTATTTATTCTGTCAGCAAGCTTCTTTAGTGTACCTTGAAGCTTCCTTTCGTTTGGCTTCCAGTCACCAAGACCGGAATGGTCGTCATCACGCTTACCAAACCATCCATCGTCCATTACAAATAGCTCTATGCCAATTTTTGAAGCATCCTCAGCCATTGACACAAGCTTATCTGCATTAAAGTCAAAGTATGTGCCCTCCCAGTTATTAATAAGCACTGGGCGTCTTGCTGTTTTACATTTGCCGCGGCAAAGATTGTTTCTTATAGCCTTATGGTAGCATCTTGACATTTTGCCAAAGCCCTCGCTGCTATATACCATAGCAACCTCAGGTGTTGTAAAGCTACCGCCTGCTTCGACCTCATAATTAAAGTTTTCTGGGTTAATTCCTACATTTACTCTTGTATCCTTAAAATGAGATTTTGATGCTGAGATAAGGAAGCTTCCGCTATATACAAGACCAAAGCCGTATACATTTCCGTATTCCTCATTTGCCTCCTTATCGCACAAGATAGCAAATGGATTTTGCATATGGCTAGATGCACCTCTTGTGCTTCCTACGCTTGTTGTGCCATAAAAAATACTATTTCTTTGAAGCATTCTTTCCTTCATATGCTTACCATGAAAGGTAACAAGATCATAATCTCCATTGAAGAAATCAAGGCTTATCATCGCTTTTTCAAGATGAATAGACTCGCCTGTTTTGTTCTCTATTTTTACAGCTCTTGTAATAAGGTCGTATTCCTCGAAAACACCATAATAAAGATGTACATAAATATCATATATCTTATCCTTTAAGGTAACAATTAGTGTTTCTGCATTATCACCATAAAATGATGGCAAGCCCTCAAGTGAATACTTACCCTTTTCAACTGTATATGAATCATATCTTAATTCAAGACCTAATGAGCCATCAGCTTGGCGAAGATTAATTGCACTTTCTCTAAAATCACCATTTCCAAAGGTTGATATTTCCTGTGGTAAAATGTCAACAGAATGTGGCTTCCAGCCCTCACCTATAAAATCATATGGCGAAAAAGATAAGTAATAATCATTTAAATTGTAGGACATATCAGCTACAGGAATTTTCTTGCCATAATATGTATGTAACAGTAAGCCCAAATCATCAACCTTCATTTGATAGCTTGTGGAATTTGTTTGTAATGTAAATAATTTTTTTTCTTCATTTATAATAATAGACATATTTATGCTCCTTTTAATTTACTAAAAACAGTATACCATTTATAAAATGAATTTTCAATATTATTTACCAAATAAAACAAAAAACCTATCTAAAAAGATAGGCTTTTATGTGTAAATTAGTCTTGATACATATTGTATGCAAGTGACCACTCAGAAAGCTTTGTTTCTGCCTGTGTTCTGCCTTGGCTTAATGCTAGAGTAAAGTTATTAGTATTACCGTCGATTGAAGCATTTTGAACAGATTCTGTGATAAGACCGTCACCGTCACCACCGTAACGACCATACATAGCTCCAAGGTCATACATTAGGTTAGGGAATATTTGCTTATTAATAACCTCTAGGCTATTCTCTAGATAGGCAACATGTAGAGAATCAGCGATAGTATCAATAAATGTAGGCATAATGAACTCGCCTGCTGTCTTAGAGAGAATCTCTACCATACACTCAGAAAGAACTCTATCATTTGTAGCTCTTGGAACACAAACGATTGTTGCCTGTTGGGCCGGTGCAACATAGTATCTGTCTTGATCGGTTGTAAGCTTAGGGAATGGAAGCACGCCAACCTTAAGCTCGTTATCAAAGCTATGTACCTTCTGCATTACCTCATGGTAGAATAGAAGTCTGTTGTCCTTAAATGCGCCTTCCATTGCACCATAACCGCCATCCCATTTTGTTCTGATTGCGTCTTCATTTTTTGTTGCAAAAAGCATCTTATCGATAATTGTTTGAACCTTGTCGTTTTCAATTGTAAGAACAAATACCTCATTGTTACCTGAGTCTGTGCCCTTACCTACCTGGTATACACCGAAATATTGATAGTATTTAGCAAGCTGAGTTGTACCAAGACCGTACTTATCGTCATCAGAATATCCGTCCTTGTTGTCAGCGTTATAGCTGATTTCACCAGCAAGATCATAAAGCATATCAATAGTCCATGTACCGTTTAAAACTGCTTCGTAAAGATCCGGGAATGAATCGCCAAATTCCTCTGCGATAGCATTGTTGTAGAATAATACAAATGCTGTAAGCTCGTCGAGGAAGCTTATATCACCGGCTGCAAAGAAAGTATTGCCAGCAAGTGTGTAATTTTCAATTGATTCTTGGTTAAAGTAATCAGCATCAAAATTGATGTAATCAGAGCCCAATGTGTAAAGTGCCTCCTGATTTACTAATTCCATTGCTTCAAAAACGTGTGGGAGTGCAACATGGATAATTTCCTCTGCCTGTGTTCCCTTGTTTTCTACTGCCTCTGTAAGCTTATTAAGCATACTAGCGCCTTGACAGTTAATCCAATTAAGAGTTACACCGTATGTATTCTCGATATACTCTTGTCTTTCCATAACGCCATTGTTAATCTTAGTACCGAAGCCGTTAGCGTTTTTGTCCCAATCAGTTACACAAAGCTCAACCTGTGACCAAGGATAGCCAGCCTCACCGTTCGTCCAAGTAGGCGCCATAATGTTGATGGTTTCACCCTCATAATCCTTCATTGCTTCATCAACATCTTTTTTGTTAGGATCAACTGGTTCATTACCATCATCCGTGTCAGTACTTGTGTCCTTGCTTGTATCTGTGCTTGTGTCAGACGCTGGTGGTGTACTGTTTGTATCAGTATCCCTAGGCTCTGTACATGAAGCAACAAACGGAACAAGCATTAGCACTACAAGTATAAGTGCGAAAATCCTTTTCATTATAAACCTCCTATGAATTTTATGCATATTTCGCTATTGTTATTGTAACATAAACTTATACAAAAATCAACACCTTATATAAATATTTTAGTGAATATTTACTATAATATTTGTAAAATTTTATTAAAAAACGAAATTCCTAGTTAAAGGAATTTCGTTTTTATATATTTTTATTAAATTATACAACACCTTGGGCGAGCATAGCATCTGCAACCTTGATAAAGCCTGCAATGTTAGCGCCTGCTACTAGGTCGTCACCTAAGCCATATTGGTTGGCAGCCTTAATTGAGTTTGTGAATATGTTCTTCATAATACCCTTAAGCTTTTCGTCAACCTCTTCTGCACTCCAGCTATATCTCATTGAGTTTTGTGACATTTCAAGACCGGATACTGCAACACCACCTGCATTTACTGCCTTAGATGGAGCTACGATAACACCGTTAGCCTTTAAGTATGCAACAGCCTCGTTAGTAGTAGGCATATTTGATACCTCAACGTAGTACTTAACGCCGTTAGCAACGATTTGCTCAGCCTCCTTCATACCAACCTCGTTTTGAGTAGCACATGGCATTAAAATGTCCGCTTTAACGCTCCATGGCTTTTGACCTGCAAAGAATGGAACACCGAACTTATCAGCATAGTCCTGAACTCTGTTACGGCAAGAAGCACGCATTTCAAGCATAAAGTTGATTTTTTCCTCTGATGTGATACCCTCTTCATCATAAATGTATCCGTCAGGACCAGAGATTGTAACAACCTTACCGCCTAATTCTGTTACCTTCTTAACTGTACCCCAAGCAACATTACCAAAGCCTGAAATAGCAAAGGTCTTGCCCTTAATTGTATCCTTGAAGTAATCAAGCATATTTACTGTGTAGTAAACTGCGCCGTAGCCTGTTGCTTCAGGACGAATTAGTGAGCCACCGTAGGAAACACCCTTACCTGTTAAAACACCTGTAAACTCGTTTCTTAGTCTCTTATATTGGCCAAACATATAGCCAACCTCTCTTGCGCCTACACCGATATCACCGGCCGGTACGTCAAGATCGGCACCGATATGTCTTGAAAGCTCTGTCATAAAGCTTTGGCAGAAAGCCATAACCTCTCTATCGCTCTTGCCTTGTGGGTCGAAATCAGAACCACCCTTACCACCACCCATAGGAAGTGATGTTAAGCTATTCTTAAAGGTTTGCTCGAAGCCGAGGAATTTAATAATTCCCTCGTAAACTGATGGATGGAAGCGAATACCTCCCTTGTATGGACCGATAGCGCTATTGAACTGAATTCTAAAGCCACGGTTTACTTGAACATTGCCCTTATCGTCAACCCATGGAACTCTGAACTTGATAATTCTTTCAGGCTCAACCATTCTTTCAAGAACGCCGCTTGTAATGTATTCCGGGCGAGCTTCAACTACCGGCTCGATTGACTCAAGAACCTCTTTTACAGTTTGGTGAAACTCCGGCTCATTAGCATTTCTCTTTACTACCCTTTCCATTAATTCATTAAGATATTGATTCTTAAAGCTCATTGTTTTGTCCTCCAAATATATAAATTACAATGATTGATAAAATTAATATGCCTTACCCCAATATACCATTTTATCAGTTGGCTTACCGCAGCAAATGCACTTTCCTTCAGTGCCCTGCTCACCAAATGGCATACAACGGGAGGTAACATCTGCAAGCTCCTTTAATTTTAGCTCGCAATCTAAATCGCCACACCAGTGTGCTCTTATATAGCCTGACTTTTCATTAGCTGTCTTGATAAAGCTATCAAGCTCTGTTTCTGTATATGTGCGATTGCTTCTGTTTTCAGAAGCCTTATTAAATAGTGATTTTGTAATATCCTCAAGTAATTCAGGAATTTTTGCTTCAAGCTCGTCAAGGGAAACAAAGATTTTTTCTCTTGTGTCTCTACGAACAAGCACGCATTGGTTTGCCTCAATATCTCTTGGACCAAGCTCTAGACGAAGCGGAACGCCCTTCATTTCATATTCAGCGTATTTCCAGCCCGGTGAGTTATCGGAAATATCAATTTTTGCTCTTGCAAAATTATTAACTCTTTCCATAACCTCTGTAGCCTTTTCGATAACACCCGGCTTATGCTGTGCGCAAGGAATTACAATTACTTGAACCGGTGCAACAGGTGGCGGTAAAACAAGTCCGTTATCGTCTCCGTGTGTCATAATGATAGCACCGATAATTCTTGTTGATACGCCCCAAGAGGTTTGATGGCCGTATTTAAGTTTGTTATCCTTATCAAGATATTGAATGTTAAATGCCCTTGCAAAGCCGTCGCCAAAGTTGTGTGATGTACCACCTTGAAGTGCCTTACCATCGTGCATTAATGCTTCAACTGTATACGTAGCCTCTGCTCCTGCAAACTTTTCCTTGTCTGTTTTTCTTCCCTTTAGAACAGGAATACCAAGGTCGTTTTCAAAGAAATCAGCATATACATTAAGCATTTGTAATGTTTCAGCCTCTGCTTCTTCTGCGGTTGCGTGAATCGTGTGTCCCTCCTGCCATAAAAATTCACGGCTACGAAGGAATGGACGAGTTGTCTTTTCCCATCTTACAACGCTACACCATTGATTATACATTTTTGGTAAATCTCTATATGAACGAACAATGTTCGCATAATGCTCACAGAATAATGTTTCTGATGTAGGTCTTACGCATAGCTTTTCTGTAAGTGGCTCGCTACCACCATGTGTTACCCATGCAACCTCAGGTGCAAAGCCCTCTACATGATCCTTTTCCTTATTTAAAAGGCTTTCAGGAATAAACATTGGCATATATACGTTTTCTACGCCTGTTTTCTTAAATCTTGCATCTAAGAGCTTTTGAATATTCTCCCAAATTGCATAGCCGTATGGACGAATAATCATACAACCCTTTACGCTTGAATAGTCAATTAGGTCCGCCTTTTTTACTATATCGGTGTACCATTTTGCAAAGTCCTCATCCATTGAGGTAATTTGCTCTACCATTTTCTTGTCGTTTGCCATTTTAAACCTCTTTATTTTTCTTTTTAATTACTACTAAAACAGTTGCTACTATAGCTATGATAGCTACAACACTTATGCCGATTATTACAGGTACAAGTGAATTTGAAATGTTTTTCTCACAAATATGATTGTCAATTATTGAGTTATCTGTATTGATGCAGCTATCCTGTACTACCATTTTTTCAATACCATCAAGCATTGGAAGCACTGTGTTATCCTCGTTAAATAGCTGTAGCTCGGCAATATTTGGAATTGCTCCACCCATTTCGGTAACAACAACTCGAATATCAGTTGTTTCTACTTCATCAAAGGTATATGTAGTTGTGTAGCCACTTTCTTTATTATATGATTTTCCTTCGGCTACCTTTACATATTCTCCATCTACAAAAGCTTGAATTTCAAAGCTCATAGCTTCAATGCCGTATGTATACATAGATTTTGCAGTTATTACCGCTTTACTGATTTTTTGTGGATAATCAAAGGTCAAGCCACAATATTCAGGGACATCTATTTTACCGGTAAACCATTGCTTGTTTACTAAGCCATCATTAATAAAATTAACATCGGAATAAGGTGTAAAGCTATTACTTGCATATGGCTTGCCTATTATTGCTATATTGCCATTTGATGCACTAACTAATTGGTCATCAGTAAAGCGCTTGTCAAAAGCATATGTTTTAGAATCAGCAAGATGCGCTTCAATTGAGCATAATTTCAAAGAATTGCTTGCTCTTTTGAATTGAACTCTTATTCCTTTTGCAAGCGTTGCGAGAAACTTATATTCAATTCCGTAATATCCTTCCTTAACATCTTGTAATGTTGGATTTGAGTTTTCTATTTTTTGCCAATTGCCGTCGTTATAATATTCAAGAGCAACTGCTTGAATTTTTTGACCAGCTTCATTTTTTAGCACCATTTTAACCGAACCGATGTCCTGCTCTTTATCAAACATAAGGGTGAAATATTCTCCACCTTTATAATCCTCTATTTCCCAATAAGTATCATCGTTTCCGTCAATAGCTAAAAGTGGATAGGTACCATTCGAGCCCCGTGATGCACTTGGAAATGAGTGCCAAGCCACATCTGTTGAATATGAAGCACCCTCAGGTAAAATTATTTCAGGTGTATATCCTTTTTTACCAAAAAGCTCAAGCTCATAAACAAACGGGAAAATCAGGACATCTCCACCTATATAATTCTTTGCATAATCTGAAACTATTATTTTTATATTATTAGTTGATATTGGCTCTTCAAGAATATAATGAAGTGTTGCATTTACACGATTAGAGGCTTCTGGATCGTTCATTACCGCATTATAATCTGCATATTTACTGTCAGTTGGAACAGCTTGATCATCCTTTAAAACTACAATCTGCTCCCACTTACCTTCAACTAATGCTTGAATTGTATATGTAGCATTTTGTCCACCAGCAAGCGTATGCAAGCCAATGTTCATCTTTATTTCGTGAATGTCGTAGCATTGTCTTCTAAAATCAATTCCAAAAAATTCACCACTAAAGCCACAAGAGGTATCCTGATCTAGGCTAACCTCAGGATAAGCGCACTCCCAGCCCTGCCATTCTCCGTTTACGCCACCATACTTACCGTTTATCACAGAATCAACAGGTGTCCATAGGCTATTTTTCTCGCTTGAGGAATATGCAACGCCCTTTGGCGCAATATTTGTAATTTGATCTTCGGTTTCTGTTGCAACCGTTAAATTTGCAAACAAAGATAAGAGGAATACTATTGATAAAATTACGGAAAAAACTTTTTTCATAATACAATTTTACCCCTACAATTAAATATATTAATATATTAGCACACACGCATTAATATTGCAAGATTTTTTTACATAAAAAGCAAAGAAAAAGGTGACATTTTTTAAATAAATTGATGGCAGACAACATTTTTGGTATCTGCCATCATTATATATGCTTTATATTAATTCAAATTCGGCAAAAGGCTCACATTGACTATTTGAAGCTATGAAAATCTGGAACTTTCCTTTTTCAGCCTTTTTCTGGATATCTGTGCCATAGAAAGCAAGAGCATCCTCGGTAATTTCAAAGGTAACTGATTTTTCCTCGTTAGGCTCTAATTCATTTTTTTCATAACCTTTTAGCTCCTTAACAGGTCGAACTACTGAACCAAACAGGTCTCTTATATATAGCCGAACTGTTTCCTTTGCCTTATATTTACCTGTATTTTTAACCTTAACTGATGCGATAATTTTTTCGCCCTCACTCATTTTTGCTTTATCTATCTTACGGTCGCTATATTCAAATGTAGTATAGCTTAAGCCATAACCAAATGGATAAAGCGGTCTATTTTGGGAGTCAATATAACAAGATGTATATCCAGTGTTATCGTCATCGTTTAGCTTCGGTCTTCCTGTATTGTAATAATTATAATAAATAGGGCATTGACCTACTGTTCGTGGGAAGGATATTGTTAGCTTTCCGCTTGGTATGCTTCTTGCAAAAATCAGGTTAGATGCGGCATTTCCGCCCTCTGTGCCCGGCATCCACATATTGAGAATTGCAGGGGCGGTATTGTTTAGCTCTTCAATAGCTAGCGGTCTGCCTGTAAACAATAATACAGCCACATTTTTATTAACCTTTAATACCTCGGATAATAGCTTATACTGTATGCTTGGAAGATGTAATTTTGTTTTGCTCTTACATTCACCATTATCAAATTGATGCTCGCCTAAGCAAAGAACTACCGCCTCGCTTGATTTTGCAAGCTCTACTGCTTCGTGAATTTGTGACTCATCAGTTGCATTAAGCTCCACATCACAGCCCTTTGAATATAAAATAGTCAATAACTAAAGAAAAACGGCCTTCGCCGTTTTTCAATTATTTAAATACAGGTTAGCTTGATTTCTCCATCCTTAATATCAACGGAAGCTCCGGCTAGCGGTCCTTTCACCTCAAAAATCATTGCGTTTGCAAGCCTATCCTCGATTTCTGTTTGGATATATCTGCGCATATTTCTTGCTCCAAATTTCTTGCTAAAGGATTTTTCGGCAACAAAATCACATACTGCGTCTGTATAAACAAACTTTATTTCCCTTTCAGCTAGTGCTTCCTTTAGGTCGTTTAGCATAATATGCGAAATTCTTGCAAAGTCCTCCCTTTCGAGTGAACGGAAGGTAATGATTTCGTCAATTCTATTAATAAACTCAGGGCGAAGGAATTGAGAAAGCGCTTTTTCTGTCTTTTCCTTTTCAACCTCGTGAGCTGTATTGCCAAAGCCGGCAGGAGATGAGCCTTGGCTTGCGCCTGCGTTTGTAGTCATTACGATAACTGTATTTTCAAAATTTACCACTCTGCCCTGTGAATCTGTAATTCTTCCGTCATCAAGGATTTGTAGTAAAATATTTAGAACATCCGGGTGAGCCTTTTCAATTTCATCAAAGAGAATAACGGAATACGGGGAGCGTCTGATTTTTTCAGTTAGCTGTCCTGCCTCATCATAGCCTACATAGCCAGGAGGCGCTCCAATTAGCTTAGATACAGAATGCTTTTCCATATATTCAGTCATATCCAGACGGATTAGGTTCTCAATAGAATTAAACAGCTCCTTTGCAAGAGTTTTAACAAGCTCGGTTTTACCTACACCTGTTGGTCCTGCAAAGATAAAGGATGCAGGTCTTTTTTTAACGCTAACACCTGCACGGCTTCTTCTTATCGCTGAGCATAGTGAATTTACAGCCTCGTCTTGACCGATAATTCTTTCCTTTATATTTGTATCAAGCCTTGCCAGCTTTTCAAATTCCTCCTCGGAAATGTTGCTAGCAGGAATTCCTGTCCAAATTTCAATAACCTTTGCTAAATCCTGCTTGGTCATAAATGTCTTGTCACATTCTCTATCTAGCTTTTCCTTTTCTAGAAGCATTTGTGATTTTTCAGCCTTATATTCAGCAAGCGCCTTATATTCCGCCTCTGTAGGCTCTTTACCACTCTCAGCAATTTTTGCATTTAGGTCGTCTGTTTTTTTATCAAGCACTGCTAATTTGTCTATTAGCTGATGTCTTTCGTTTATATGTGGAGAATGTAATACTATATGTGAGGACGCTTCGTCAATTAGGTCAATAGCCTTATCTGGTAAAAATCTATCAGTGATATAGCGTTCACTCATTATTACTGCACTTTTTGCGATTTCGTCTGGGATAATTACTCCGTGATAAATCTCGTAGTAATGCTTAATTCCCTTTATCATTTCAATACATTCCTCTATTGTAGGCTCGTCAACCTTTACTGGTTGGAAGCGTCTTTCGAGCGCCTTATCCTTCTCGATAAATTTGCGATATTCAGCAAGAGTTGTAGCTCCTATTACTTGAATATCGCCTCTTGAAAGTGCAGGCTTTAAAATGTTGGCAGCATTCATACTGCCCTCGGAATTGCCTGTGCCTACTATGTTATGAACCTCGTCAATTACAAGTATTATGTTTCCTGCAGCTTTAACCTCATTTATTAGACCATTTATTCTCGCTTCAAACTGTCCTCTAAATTGAGTTCCTGCAACAAGTGATGTTAAATCTACTAAAAATACCTCGCAATTTTTTAGCTTGTAAGGAACCTCGCCCTTTACTATTTTTTGAGCTAGTGCCTCTGCAATTGCAGTTTTACCAACACCAGGCTCACCTATTAAGCAAGGGTTATTTTTTTGTCTACGGCTAAGAATTTGTATTACTCTTTCAAGCTCTCTTTCTCTGCCGATAATTTTGTCTAGCTTGTTATTGAGTGCATCCTGTGTTAGGTTGTGACAATAGGTATTTAGATGCTTTCTTGAATCCTTTTTCTTGGAATCCTTGCTCTTTTTATCATCCTTTTGTCCACCAAAGCCTGTTTGACGCATTAGCTTTGAAAAGTCGATTGTAGGTGAATCGTCATCGTCGTCGTCATTTTCGCTTAAGGTTGGAAGCATATCGGAAAACATCTTTTCCATATTTTCAAGCTCTTCCTCACTAATACCCATTTTGCTCATTATATCATTTACAGGCTTTATGCCGAGCTCCTTTGCGCATACTAGGCAAAGTCCCTCCTGCTTCTGCACATTGTTTTCCATTTTCATAATATAAACCGTTGCCGGTCTTTTTTTGCATCTTGCACACATTTCCATGGTATAATTTCCTTTTTATGCCTTATCATACAGAGGCAGTAATTTGTGTTTTTACCCCCTCAAAAATTTCAAGAAGTCCTGCTTCCTTTAATAAATTAATAATCATAGAGTCATTTGTAAGACTATCATTTATTATATTGGGATACATGGGTCCAGCTACATCTATTACTATTTCTAATACAAAGCTTAAGCCCCATACAATTGCGGCAGCTAATATAATTCCAAATACTACTCCTAATATTTTGTTAACTACATTAATTAATTTTATTTTTGTGACTTTATTAATTAGCTTTACAACAAAATATAGAACAATCATAGATACAATAAAGATTACAAGCACTGCAATAAGAGTTGATAGCATATTTGCAAGCGGCTCCGCTATTGTTCTAGATGTTTTTTCTACCGTTTCCACGGTTAAATTTTCAATAGAATATTTTAACTCGTAGAAATCTAAACCGAACATTGATAGCACTTCACTATAAAATTCAGGTGCATCCTCGTAAATACTTACAAAGTTAACCCTACTTTGCGCTCCGCTAACATATTTTGAAATTGAGCCGTGAACCCAGTTATAGATTGAGTTGCTCATAAATAATGAATTGATTAAATTTGCAACTACTCCCCTAAACATAATTGCAAGAACTACTGATATAACCAGTCTGGCAATATCAAGTATAGTTTTTAAAAAGCCTTTTATAGAATATTTAATTATTACAAAAATACAGATAATTCCTAAAACAATATCTACAATAAGGCTTGGCGACATTGACATAATATTTCCTCCTAATTGTCTAAAAAGCAGGACTATAAGCACATAAAAATAACGCTCTTACAGTCCTACATATGTATTAAAGCATACCCTCAAAAGTGTCCTTAGCCCATGTCCAAAGGTCGTGCTCTAAAAAAAACTTCATAATTGATGAGTTTTCAATAATATCCTGACTGAATATATCAGGGTAATAATTTGCTCCAAAACCAATAACCCAGCTAATACCCTTAGCAATCAGCCAAGCAACAACTGCAGAAATAAGTGCTCCGATACAAGCTCCCAAAAGGACATTTATCACCTTAAGCATCGGTATTTTACCAATCTTATTTAGCAATACTCCTATAATTCCAATTACAATTTCTGCTACGATAAAAATTACTATGAATGATACTATTGTTGAAATGACTGCCGATAAAGCATCACCTAAGCTATTTGACATTTGATTAAGCGCCCACATAGGTGCCGGTGTTTCATTTGCAAAATACTCCTGCACCATCCAATCCTCAACACCAGAGCTTACAGTTAATTCAGTAAACCAATCGGGGATACCGTCAAAAAGCTGATAAAGTGCATATT